>JANWXX010000091.1 GCA_025057345.1 Polyangiaceae bacterium
AGAGTTCAGGTTGTCGAAGAAGAGCCGATACTGGGGTCGATCCCCAAAATTGGCTGTGGGTGAGAGGGGGAATACTTCTCCGTTCGCCTTGGTCACGTCGTCATCACCGAAGACGAAGGTGAGACGGGTATCCATGAAGTCGCTAAAGCGGATGTGCTCGATGGGTTCGTAGGACTTGACCGACTTCTCCTCCAGAGGCGTAGGAGCCGCCGCCGCTTGCCCGCTGTTCTTGGTATCCCCGCTCCTCGCGCTATCATCCACCGGTGTTGGCCTGGTTTCTGGGAGCGAAGGAGGCGCAGAGGGAGGCGCAGACGGAGCAGATGGCGAGGGTGTGGTGGGGGACGGCGGAGGCTGCTCTCCCTGGGCAAGAGCTACCGCAGGGAGCACGACCAGCAGGATAGCCGCCAAGCGAGCAGGCACGGGAAGACGTGGGGAGAAATGCATGTCAGTTGCCGGATTCGGAGTCGTTGTCGAAGGCGGTGCGCTGGCCGATGCAAGCGAGGCGGGAGCTGAGCCCGGCGGGCGGCTCATCGACGCAGGTATCCTGCCCTTCAGGACAGAGCACCAGGTCATCGGGGCAACGGGCTTCGATGGTCCAGTTAAGGTTCCCGCCGGAGAAGTTCGTAAGGTTACCGGTGATGGCTCGAATCGTCTTACCAGAATGCGCCACCGGGCTAAACCCCGGGACTGCCCGTGTGTTGGCCTGGATGGTCTCCTTGCGTGTAGGGCCCAGTACCAAGCGGTAATTTCCCCGACCACGGAACGTAGACCACTCGCTACAATCCGGATCCTGGTAGCAGAAGCAGGCGCAGATGCCCTCCTCTGCCCCTGGCTGAAAGTTGAGACCGCCACTCCGATCAAAGTCACAGTTGGAAGCCCCGGGGCGGAAGGTGTACTTGTTGGCCCCCTGGCAGGGGAAGTTGGGCGACAGGTCAAACGGCTGCACCTCGGGAAAGTCAGGGCCAAAGTGCGCCGCAACGCGCGCGCTACGGACTCGCACCAACCCTCCTTCCACCGACTCCAGTACGGCATCGTTGCTCGCCTCACTGGCAACGATCTCGAAAGGTTCTGGCACGAGGCAGACCTGGTTGGTGGTGGTCGCCTTAGGTTGGATGAAGAAGGGGTCAACCTCGAAGCTGGGGAAGTTCATCTGCGTAGAGCCAAAGAACTCATCCATGGTGCCGCTGAGGTAAGTTATCCGGTCACATACCAGAACCCCCTGCGGTAGCCCGAAGTTGAACACAAACATACTCCCGAAGGGCTTAGCGGTCGCCACTAGCCCTCCCTGCCCGTCATCAGTCACGTTGACATCAGTAATGTAAAAGCCGTTGTTGGTGATTCGGGTGACGACTACGTGCGCCCGTGGCTTGCGGGTTTCCAAAATGATGCCTTCCTGGGCGAAGGGCGTCCCGGAGGTGTACCCTTGCGCCTCAGCCACCGTAGGCAAGGCGTAGTAGATGGCCTCAGAAACCCCTGAAGCGAACGTCCCAGATTCTTCCGTATCATCATTGGCAAAGGCACACCCCGGGTCCGCCGGGAAATCAGCAAGCCCGTCCCTGTCGTTGTCCACCCCATCGGCGCAAGCAGGGGGCTTCGCTGGATTGAGGGGGTCTCCCGGCTGGTAGCCGATGTCCTCCACAAGAATGCGCGTGGGACCGAACGCTCCCACAACATGCACTGTTTGCTCGCTGGCGTAGCCATCCTGCAGCAGCACATTGCGCCCCTCCGCCTTCCCTTGCCCTCCTCCGTCCGTCACCGATACTACCGTCCCCGGGATTACCGAAACCCGAACAAAGCGGTTGAAGGAGGTATCTCGCTGACCATCCGCTTTAAGTGCCTCGATGTTCACCTTAAAGAACCGCCCCTTCGAGGGGCATGGTGGCTCCTCCGGGGGTCGTGGGATACCTCGGAGATCCAAGCACAAGGGTTCCTCCGGGGGAGGGAGCGGAGAACCGTCTTGAAGTACTGCGTTCACCTTGAGCCGGAATGCTTTGTCCGGCAGTTCTCCCCGCTCAACGCAGCTTGACCCTCCCAGGGCCAGCAGCGTGAGCAGCACTCCCCAATGCCCCCGCTGTGCTTCCCACGATGCCCTCGCGCTCACTTGCCCACCATAATGATGCGATTGTCCGTGAAATTGCCCACTTGATCGTTGATACAGGCGAGGAACTTGCATGCCTCTCCCGCTAGCTCGCAGGGGTTTAGCGCCACCTCACACGACTGCTGCGCTTCAGGTGTACGCGCTGCCTGGCAGGTCCGCCGATGGAACTCGGCAACATCGTCGCGACAAGCACGGAGCACGCACCGACCTAGCCCTCCGCAATCGCCCTGAGTTTCGCACACCTTCCCATTCGCCACCACCCGGCCGATGCAGGCGCAAGCATACTGCACCGGATCGCCACAGTCGTTGTCAGTAGAGCAAGCCTTGAGCCCATCTGCGGTGCCATTGCTAGCGCTGTAGCCACAGGGACGCCCCCTACGGATGAACTCGGTGAGTGCGTCTCGCTGCTGGATCTTGGTATCGAACTGGGTGGTGTTGGCCCGGAGGATACGGAATCCTGAGCCACCTTGGGCCAGGTAATTGCTGGTGGCCAACTCGTAGCTACCGGTGGGATCGATGGCCTGGAAGCAGGCGCCGAAGCCCTGCGCGTCGGGCCTCAGGTTGTCGCAGGCCCCGAGCTGACCTGGGCCACAATCCTCATCGACCTTGCAGCGGCGCACGTTTCCATCTGCATCCCGCTGGGTGCCGATGTAGATATGACGAGCGCAAGCGGGGGCCACGCAGGTTTTGGTGGACAAATTGCACTGGCTGCCCTCGGAGCAATCCAAATCGGTTTGGCATGGACCCACCAGGTCAGGTCGATCCGAACAAGAACCGCAATCGAGGACCACCCTGGCACCGGCAATCTGTACTTGGGAGACGCAGCCACGAGAGGCAGAGCGACGAGCGACGAAGTCAAAAATCTTCTGTACCTCGACCCCAGAAACGTTCATCCGGGCCACGGAGTTATCGAAGGGGAAGATATTGTAAAGCTGCTCAACGGAGACAGGCCCCGGCACCATGGCCGCACGAATACCGGCTGAATTGGTCAGAGCAAAATCGGTCTGTACCCCTTGTCGAAGCCACATCGCCGTAGCCACCATGTTGCCCAGGGCCGAATCACCGCCACTGGGTGCCGTGCGGGAAGAACCCTCAGGGGCGTACCCCACCAGCAAATCGAGGTCGATCAGGGCATCAAGCCCCTGCTTGTAGGGAAGCAGCAGGTTGCGGATATGTACATCCTCCGGGATATCCTCCGTGATGGGGAACAGCTTGTATTCGCTCGTCACCACCTCATAGCCATTGATGGGGTCATAGGTTGCAGGGAGATCCGCCGGGTCGTTGGAGAGAGTGAGGTCGAGGCGACCGACGAACTTGGCAAAGGCCCCCCCATGAGAAAGGATCACACGCCGAGGATTGCATCGCCGTCGCTTGTACTTCGGCTTCTCCCCCGCGTGTTGTGCCACTCCGTCAAGGACATTGATGTAGTGGTTGCCCTGTTCGTCGACTCGTTGACAATCCTCGATTTGTTTGGGGGGCTGAAGCACGATGTGATTGTGTCCCCCCAAGACCACATCGACCCCAGAGGTGTTCTCGATCATCCGCTGATCGAACTCAAGACCGATGTGGGAGACGATCACCACCACATCCACGAGAGGGCGGATCAGATCCGTGTAAAACTGAACCACATCCTCTGTGTTGTACGGGAGCAAGCCAAGGCTGTTTGGCTGCTCAAAGAGTGAGCCCAGGGTGGTCAGGTTGCCTAGACCAATGACCCCTACCTTGAGCCCATCCAGGTTGAAACTCGTCCAGGGGACAAGAGCCCGGGACATCCAAGTACTCCCTGGGAAATTGGGGTCATCTGTTCGGTAATTCGCCGCCAGCACGGGGAAGTTTGTCCATTTCTGGATTTGCTCGCTGAGGTTCAATGCCCCGTTATCGAACTCGTGGTTCGCTACGATCATGGCATCGGTGCCGAACTCGGTCAGCACCCGCATCTCGGCCTCACCGCTGAAGAAATTGAAGATCGGTGCCCCCTGGAAGCAGTCGCCCCCGTCCAAGTGCAACACCCGGTCGGCCCGGGCCCGCTCCCTCTGGAGCACATGGCCGATACGCGCCGCTCCTCCGACGCGAGCCACCACCCCCGTCGGCCCTAGCCCCAGCTTCGCATCGATCGCTGTAATCTGCAGGTCGTAGGGGAAGAGGCGGGAATGGATATCGGAGGTATGAAGCAAGGTCAACTTGACCTGCCCCCTGGGAAGCTCTTGGGGCTCTTGCCCTGGGGGACACCCAGGCAATGCTGCTGCCATGACCCCTAGAGCCAGTGCCAGCGCGCTGGCCCAGCGGCGCCGTTGAGAACCTTGGAAGGTCGCTACAGCCTGGTTTGCCTCGCTCATCCCTGCTTTGCTCTCTGTCGGCACTTGTGGGGAGGCACCCTAGGCAAAAGCCTGCATCGTCCGCAAGGGTGAACACCACATCGACACCCCTTTGATGCGCGGAATTCACGGAGGAGGAGGCCCCATCTGGGCGAGGAGCTGCTGGGCGTCTTGTGGTACCTCGTTCACGAGATCGCTCTTGACCAGCCCGTCACGTACCGTAATCACCCGCCGGGCGCAGTCAGCAATATCTCGCTCGTGGGTCACGATGATCACCGTGATGTGCTGCTCCCGGTTGAGCTTCTGAAGAAGCGAAAGCACCTCGTAGCTGGTACGTGTGTCCAAGTTGCCGGTAGGCTCGTCCGCCAAGAGCAGTGGAGGATCGGTAACCAGCGCCCGGGCAATAGCAACACGCTGCTGTTGACCCCCGCTAAGCTGGTTCGGCGTGTGATTCACTCGCCCTCCTAGACCAACCTGCTCCAGGGCACGCAGAGCACGCTGCCGCCGCTCCCGAGAACTTACTCCTCGGTAGATCAAAGGCAGCTCCACGTTCTCCAGAGCTGTGGTCCGCGCCAGCAGATTGAACCCTTGGAAGATGAATCCGATGAGTCGGTTGCGCACAATCGCCCTAGCGTCGTTGGAGCGACGCCCCACGTCGATCCCGTCCAACCGGTAAGTCCCACGTGTTGGTCGATCCAGGCACCCAATGATGTTCATCAGGGTACTCTTCCCCGAGCCACTGGTCCCCACAATTGCCAGCATCTCTCCTGCATCGATCTTCAGGGTCACATCCCGCAAGGCCCTCACCACATTGGGCCCCGAGACATACTCCTTCTCCACATGATCCAAATCCACGAGCGGATGCGCCATGAGGATATACTCCTCAAAAGAGCCGAGGGCTTCCTCGCTTTTTCTCCTCCTTGTCATCCACCTCGTCGACGACCACTCGGGTTGATATCCCGAGAGGATCCAGCAGGGCGGTGTACACCCCATCCGTAATGCCGATCTTCAGCACGCGAGGCTCGATCTTCTCCCTGCCAGGGGTAGGGTCCAGGAGCACGAACACGCGCCCTGTCCCGGGTTCGAGGGGCTTCTCCGGGGGGGTAGGGAGAGGCTTGCCGTCAGGCCCCTTCTCCGGGGTCGGCTTGAAGCGTAGGGCTGCATTGGGCAAACGCAGAACCTTGCGAGCCTCTTTCGTTCGAACGGTGACCGTAGCGGTCATCCCGGGACGTAGCTTGCGCTCCGGGTTGCTGACCTCGATGACGGCCGTGTACGTGACTACTCCCTGAACTGAGTTGGGGCTGTAACGCACCTGACCCACCGTGCCCTTGAAGCGCTCTCCAGGGAACGCATCGACCTGCGCCTCTGCCTCCATCCCTTCTGAAAGCTTGCCCACATCCGCCTCATCCACGTCGGCGTAAACCCGCATCCTACGGAGATCTTCAGCGATGACAAAGAGCACCGGGGCCTGGAAACTGGCAGCCACGGTCTGCCCTTCGTCGACCTGACGGTCGGTCACCACCCCGTCGATAGGAGCGTAGATCTTGGTCAAGGAGAGGTTGGCCCCAGCAGCGGTGATGGCGGCGGAGGTCGCTGCCATTTGGGCTTTGGCCTGCGCCACCTCGGCTTGTGCGATGTCGAGTTGCCCTTGGGCCTGATCTACCTCTGCCTGGTTGGCCAGGTTCTCTACCCGGAGCTTCTTAAGCCGCTCCAGGTTCACCTTGGCCATGAGCACACGAGCTTCCGCTCCTGCCAGCATCGCCTTCTGCGCTGCTAGCTGGGCCCTCTGCTGCTGCACCTGCGCCCCTAGTAGCATGGGATCAATCTCCGCTAGCAAGTCGCCCTTCTTGACCTGCGAGTTGAAATCGACCATCACCCGCGCCACTCGCCCGGAAACCTGGGCCCCCACCTTTACCTCCGTCACCGGCTTCACTACCCCTGTCGATTGCACCGTTTCGATCACATCCCCCTCGGTCAACCCTTGCGTGAGGTAGCGAGCGGGCGGCGGCGGTGCATGCTTCCTCCGCCAGACCCAGCCCCCTACCACCACCCCCCCTAGGATTCCCACTACGACCAACCGCTTCAACCACTTGCGCCCCCCTTCCACGCTAGCAAGCTCTCGCTCCAAGTTTCGCGTAGCAGAGGGGACAGCAGGGGGAACAGTCATGGGCTCCGGCGCCGACGTACTAGCACGGGCTCGCCCGCTGCAACCCCTCCGACCTTCGCCTTGCCCAGGAACGGCTCCTGCGTCACAACGGTACACCCCCTGCACTACCGTGGCGCGCTTGCAGAGCGGAACTCGAACAAAAACCGAGAAGATACCCCAGGAATACCCCTTGCTTGCGTGCTGACCCATGAGCAAACCCCCCAGCGAAACCGCCGGCTGGCGCGCAGGGAAACCCATCGAAGATCCGGAGAAAATCAAGCCTTGGGGCTTCATCTCCGCAAAACCATCCGAGTACCTCGTCCACGTACGCAACGGCAGAGTGCTTCATGCTTCCTCAGGGCAGGGGGCGAGCTGCTTCAAGTGGCCTCGCGATGCCGTTGCCATCGTCCCAACTTCCCTCCAGCAGCTCCGCTTCCAAGCAGACCAGGTGACTCTGGAGCATATCGGTGTTGAGGTGACTGGACTCGCCGTCTACCGTATCGCCGACCCTCTCCTAGCCTACCGCGTCCTCAACTTCAGCTACCCAGAGCGCGCCCAGCAAAAGCTAGAAGAAACCCTCACGGCCATGTGTGTCGGTGCCGTCCGCCGCCTAGTTGCCAACCTTACCGTCGATCAGTGCCTCCAAAAGCGCAAGGCCGCCATCGCTGAGGAGCTCCAGCGCGAGCTTGCCCCGGTTGTCGGTGGCTCCGGTCGCCCCGACGACGACACCGATCGCGGGTGGGGAGTCGTTATCGACACCATCGAGATCCAAGAGGTTCGGATCCTCTCGGACAAAGTCTTCGCCGCCATGCAGGCCCCCTACCGCATTGCTCTCGATCAACGCGCCCGAGAAGCCCGCGCCCAAGCAGAGAAGGAGATCGCGGCCAGGGAGGCTCAGAACCGCCTGGAGACAGAGCTGGCTCGCCTCGATACGGAGAAGGCCCTCCGCGAGCGCCGGCTCCGGGATGAGCGCGAGGAGGCAGAAGCACGAGCGGAGGTAGAGGCCCGAAGCCGGGAATTGGAGGCTCAGAACAAGATGCGACGTTGGGAGCTGGAGGCGATGGAAGCAGAAACGGAACTTGCCTCCCTGAACCGCAAGAGTGCACTGCTCGACGAGCGTGCAAAACACCAGCGCGCTCAAGCGCATCTCGATGCAGAACTCCGCCGGCTAGCCGCTGAAACCAGGCTTGCGGAGGGTCAACAAGAAGCGGAGATCATACGACTCCAGGGAATCGCAGAGCTACCTCGTGCTGAGGCCCAGGCACGGCTGGTGGTTGCACAGAACCTACCGCAGCTCGCCACAGCCCTCGGTCAGCGGGTAGGGGGGATCCACATCACTCAGGTCGACCATCAGAACCCTTTTGGCTCCATAGCCCAAGCAATCCATGCGGTCATCGACCTGGCCCACAGCGCCTCAGCTCGCCGGAAGACAGGAGAAAACTCCTGAGACCCACCGGTGAGCTCCTTGTGACCCCCACGGAAGAATACCAGAACCTCGCAGTGAGATCAGGACGCAGAAGCGACAGCAGTAGATTTGCGAGCAGCGCGCTTCTTGGAACTCTTATAGAGGTCGTAGAGGCGCGGCACCGGGTAGGCACTCAGCCGAACGCGATAGCCTACATCCTTCGTGCGGTTCTCCAAGGTAAGGATCGCATCGATGAGCTTGTCACGGCTGCCAAATTCCGCCTTAACCTGGGAGAATATCCGGTGGAGGCGGAGCAATTTGGCGTTGGAGACGTGCTCCAACCCCTTCTTCTGGTTCAACCGGTTGACCCAGAGATCAGCGGACATGAATTCCTTTACGGCCTCGATCAGCTTGGCCTTATCGCCAAACCTCTCTTTGACAATCGCAAGGGGAGATTTCTGCATGATTTCCTCGGAGGGTGGAGCACTCCACCCTGGCTGGTGGCCCGAGATGACCCGGGCCGGTCAGAAAAACAGAAGCGCACCTCTACGCCCCTGGATGCGAAAAAGCAAGTCGTTTCCCAGACAGTACCCTTTGGGAACTTTTCTAGAGGACCGCACCTCTGAGCCGCACCCCACATGGATAGGATGAGGTTCACGATGACGCGAGGGTGGTTGCATGGGATGCTCCTGGCAGGGTTCTTGATCACGGCAGCGCTAGAAGCTTCCCAGCGGACTCCTAAGCTGGTGCTGGATTCTTCCCCAAATACCCTAGAACTATCCGCTCTGGAGGCTCGTGTTGCTCATACCCCCCAAGACCAGAGGGCCGTGCTTCAGCTGGCTCGCACGCTCTTGGAACAGAACGAACCAGGGATGGCACTGGCAGTGCTAGAGCGCTCTCCCAAGGCCATGGAGCGCTCGCCAGAGGGGGCGGATCTGATAGCTACGGTACAAATGAGGATGGGGAAGAACCGAGCGGCACTCGCATCGACCAAGCATGCCTTGATGGCCTGTGAACGCCAAGGCTGCGAGGGCATATTGCTTGCAAGGAACACCCTCCGCGAGGAGCTGCTGGAGGTGCTGCTGACCGAGGGGATCGAGGACGTAGAAGCGAACCCGGAGGCCACTGCGCAAATCTATCGTCAGGCAACACGGCAGGTGCACCTGGCAATCAACTGAAGCACTTGGTTGCGGAAGGGGTTCTCGGTATCCTGGGGGGCTATGGGCAAGATGCTGCGGTTCCTTGGGTGGTCTGCCGTAGTCCTCGCCGTGATTCTCGGTGCATTGAAGGCCACCGTACTGCAGTGGTGGAGAGTTCCCTCCGACGATCCTCAGCTCGGAGCTTCTCTGGCGCCGACACTCTACCCTGGCGATCTGGTGCTGCTCTGGAAGGGCACGCTCCGGGCTGGTGATCTAGTCCGGTGCGCCGACCCGGAGGCCCCTGGGCGCTACGTAGTTGGACGAATCATGGGTGAGCCCGGCGATGAAGTGGAAATCCGCGGCTTCGATGTAAGCGTGAACGGGCGAGCAGCGATTCAGGAACATAGCTGCTCGCCAAACAAGGTCACCATCCAAGACCCCAGTACCGGCGCAGACGTAGACATCCACTGTGGGATCGAGTCTCTCAATGGGCGCAAACATATGCGAGGGACACCGATCAACCGGTCCAGCTACCCTACGGTCCGGAAAGCCACCGTAGCGGAGGGGCAATTTTACCTGATTAGCGACAACCGGGTATACCCATTCGACTCCCGGGATTATGGAGGGCTCCCCAAAGCTACCTGCAAGGAGTTCATCTTCTTTCGGCTCAAGGGCCTCAAGGGCTGGTCTGACGCGGACACGCGGCTGATGTTCATCCACTGAAATCCTTCCCCGACGACAACCCTTCCCAGCGCTCGTAGGTCTTGCGACACTAGGAGTATGGCATTCTGCTCCTGGCGACGTGTGCTTTCTCTCGGATGGTTCGTGGCGTTGTTCTCCTGCGCACAAGCTGAGGGCGACGGGAATGAGGGAGGAGGTCTCCAGGGAGGCGGAGGTGGAGGCAGCGCCGGAGATACTGGCAGCGGCGGGGAGGCCGGTAGCACGACAAAAGCAGGGAGCGGCGGGGCCGGCCAAGGAGGAAGCAGTGCTGGGAGCGGTGGTGGTGCAGGTCAGGGAGGTTCCGCGACGGGGACTGGTGGGTCGACAGCAGGCTCCGGTGGCTCCGACGGAGGCAGTGGAGGGTCCGAAGCAGGGCAAGGGGGCAGCGGTGGTGCCCCCCCCAAGCTCATCGACAGCGCGCTGAGCCTTCCACCTCCAACGGCTGCGATCTGCAAGAACGAAGGGCAGACAGGGGGAGACTGCAACAGCAATTTCCTAGTTTGCCGGATCTACGGCCCCGAGGAGGGGCGCTGTGAGGGGTGCAGCCCCTGCGGGAAGCCAGGGGATAGCTGCAGCGGCTCGGTGGGCTGCGGCCTAGATAGCCAGTGCTACGGGGGGGTCTGCCGCGCCTACTGCCTCCTTGGCGACCCGGAGGCTTGCAAGGGTGGCGGGAAGTGCAAAGACGTGGGGAACGAGAGCGCAGGTGTGTGCATTCCCTGAGGGTTCATGCGGTGGTCCAACGGTTACCTGACACTGGGGCGTCCTGCTGGAGTACCCATACGGGTCCACTGGACTTTGCCCCTAGGCGCCTTCTTCTTCTCCCGCTTTACCTGGAGTCCCGGCTTCTGGCTTGGCTTCTTCCTTCTCATTCTTGTGCATGAGCTAGGCCATGCCGCCCTGGTTAAGGCTTGCCGAGGCACCGTCCTGGAGGTTCTTGTCCATGGGATTGGCGGCGAGTGCCGTCATTGGGGCGGTGTCTCCGAGATTCAGTCCTCGTTGATCGCTTGGGGAGGGGTACTTGCGCAGGGTTTGCTGTTGGTGGGGGCTACCCTCTACCGCTGGGCGCTTGGGGTTTCCTCCTCCTTCGAGGCCCAGCTCCTCTCGGTCTGGACCGACACCAACCTGATGCTCATCGGGATCAACCTGCTCCCCCTCGCCCCCCTGGATGGTGCCCAAGCCTGGCGCCTACCGAGATTGCTCCGGGAGCGTCGCAGGCGAATTCCGAGCCGTCCTTCCCTCCGGGTGATCCCGGGCGGGAAGCAAGACGACGTAGGGTGGGACGACAAGGATCCTCCACCGATCCCTGATGCACTCAAGAAGGAAATCGAGCGGATCACCCGGGAGGCTCTTCGAGACGCACACAAGAATCACCACCGGAATTGATTACGCCAGCCCACGACGCACGGCGAAACGCGTGAGCGCCTGGGCATCATGGAGATCGAGCTTACGCATCAGGTTAGTTCGATGAGCGTCCACGGTCTTGGGGGAGAGCCCTAGCAGCTCGCCGATCTGCCGGTTGGTATTCCCTTGGGCCACCAACCGGAGGATTTCCCGCTCCCGTGGGGTGAGACGCTCCAAGTCGTCTGTCGAGGAACGGAGGTCGAGCGCTGAAGGCTCCAAGCTTTCATCAAGGAACGTCCCCCCCGCAGCCACGGTACGGAGCGCGTCGACTAGCGCATCCAGTCCTGCCCCCTTCACCACATACCCGGATGCCCCTGCCTGGAGTGCAGGCCGAACAAATTCCGGGGAAGCATGCATCGAGAGCACGATACTACGGGTTCTTGGGCTAACGCTGCGGACTCGTCGAAGCACCTCCACGCCATCCATGGACGGGAGGGTAAGATCGACCAAGAGCAAGTCTGGGGAGAGGGAAGGGAGCTGTTGGAGCGCAGAAGAACCGTCGGGGAACTCAGCCAGGATCGAGAGATCGGGCTCCTCAGCAAGGAGTGCCCGGATACCAGCGCGAACGATGGCATGATCCTCCACGATAACGACGCGTATCATTCGACCTCCATGGGCAACTCTACCTCGACCCGGAATCCAGGGGAGCCAACCAGGAAGGAGGCCTTGCCCCCCAGCAGGCGGGCCCGCTCCTCGATCGAAGCCAAGCCCCCCCCCCTTGCCTGTCCTGGGTTCACGCCACGCCCATCATCCTCCACGATCAGCTGCAATCCTCTCCCTTCCCGTCGGATCACCACGGAAACCCGGGAAGCCCTCGCATGGCGCGCCACGTTCGTAAGAGCTTCCTGGATGATGCGGTAAAGAGCTGTCTCCAGATGAGCCTCCAGGCTGGTGGGTAGCTCCAGAGACCAGCAGACCTCGATCCCGGCAGCGGCAGCGACGGCTTCTCCGTGACGCTCCAGAGCCCCCCGGAGTCCAAGCTCCGCTAGAGCAGGGGGGCGCAAGGCAGCGGTGGAGCGTCGGATTTCCTCCATAGCCTCATCGATGTGTCCTGCCACAGCAGCAAGGCGCTCGACAGAGAGCCCTGCAGATGCCCCCTTCCGGAGCGAGGCGAGATGGAGCCTGGCCGCCGTGAGCGCCTGCCCTGCACCATCGTGAAGATCCCGGGCGATGCGCCCACGTTCTTCCTCCTGGAGCGTCAGGGAAAGCTGCGCCACCAGGGCAGAGATACGACGCTCGGCAGCAGCAATGGCTCGGGTGGGGATCAGGTAGAGCAACCCTCCTAGGAGGGTTGAGAGCAAGGCCGATACAGCACCCAGGGTCAACGTCCCCAGAAGCAGTGGTTGCGTGGAAACCCCTATCCAGACAGTAGCCTGATGCTTCCCCGCGACGTAAACCTCCGACTTGCCCCAGAGAACCCCCTCCGGGGGAGCATCCGACCCCAAGGGGATCCGCACCCCACGAGCGTCCAGTACGATCAAGGGACGATGTTGACCTACTCCTTCGCTAGTTAGGCGTTCGGCGATTTTGCTGGTATCGTAACGCCAAAAAAGCGGCCGCTGTAGGACTACATCCTGGAGGATTACCGCAACTCGCGCTGCCTCCCCACGGGCTGTGGAAACCATCTCGTGACGCTTCTGCAGGTAGTACACCGCAGGTGACCCCAACGAACCGACGGCGGATGCTCCCACCACCAAAGGAATCATTCTGCGACGAAACCAGGAAGCTAGCGAAAGCGGTGTCACGGCTCCGCCTCAACAGGTATGCAGCCGCTGGCTTCTATGACGGAGAGCGCCTCCCGCGAGCGGATCCAATGGAGGAACGCCTGGACTCGGGCAATCCGCTCGGGGCGGAACACAAACGAGAGCTCGCGAGTGGCTTTCCACCGACCATCTCGTAGAGCATCCAAGGTGGGCTCCACACCGTCGATGGCTAGCCCGCGCAGCATCCCGTGGGCGCTTACCACGGCACCGAGATCGACCACACCAACCGCTCCCGGCGTAGACACCAGAGCTTCCCGCATGGCCTCGTCATGGTAGAGCACCCGCGCTCTGTGCTGCTCATAGGCCTGCTCTCGCAAGGGCTTCAGCTCCGGTATCCACCGCTCCAAAGCTGCATTCGCCGACTCCTCCCGATCGCGCAGCAGTAGGGAAAGCCCTACCCCAGGAGGCCCTCCGTCCCCACGATAGAGCTGAAGGATCTCCTCGCGGCTCATCCCCCTCAGCAACACATCCCGATGTACCGCGAGTACCACTCCTCCCCTAGCAACGGGAAACACCTGCAACCCCAGCCCCTGCTCCC
>JANWXX010000092.1 GCA_025057345.1 Polyangiaceae bacterium
CACGGTTGAGCGGGGTGTCGTTGGGAACCAAGGGAACCTCCATGCCATAGCCCTTGGCAGTGAGGCGCTTTTTGTCGATCTTGGACCGTTCCACAAGGTACTTCATGACTGCCTTGGCACGTCGGTCGGAGAGGCTCTTGTTGTAGAAGGCAGAGCCCTTGTTGTCCGTGTGGCCTTGGATTTCCAGAGTCATCTCCGGGTACTGGCGGAGAACTTCGGCTACTGCATCGATGATTGGGTAGGATTCGGGACGGATCTTATCCTTGTCGAACTCGAAGTGGATCTGCTGGAGGATCTTGACCTCCTTGTCGGTGACGACGACGAGCGAGTTCTTCGGGCAGCCCTTCTTCTCGGCATTGTTGGGGTCGCCCTTCTCATTGGGGCAGATGTCTTCGAGGTCGACGACGGTATCCTGGTCGTTGTCGAGTTCAGGGCAGCCGTCTCCGTCCTCGAAGCCGTCGGGATCCTCTGGATCGTTGACACACTTGTCCTTGGTATCAGGGATGCCGTCGAGGTCGTTGTCGAGTTCGGGACATCCGTCTTCGTCGAGGTAGTTGTCTTTGTCCTCTGGGTCGACGGGGCAGGCATCCTTGGAGTCAGGAAGCCCGTCGCCATCGGTATCCGGATCATCCGGACATCCGTCTTCGTCCTCGAAGTTGTTCCACGTTTCGGGCTCATCGGGGCATTTGTCATCCGGATCGAGGTAGCCGTCGCCGTCGCGATCACCGGGCTTAGGCGCTGCCTGGACGACGAGGCCACGCTCAGCGCAATAAGCTGCTGGAGAGAGGTCGTAAGCAGCCTGGGCGTTGACGGTGCCCAGATCCAGGTGGTGCCGCGCCCGAAGGAGGAAGCCTTGCTCCACCTCGATCTCAGCGAAGGTCAGGTGGGACTCTGCCATGGCTAGCTCGCGGGGAGCACAGGTGACAGCGCCGTTGTCCTTCGCTTGTTTGGCGATCTTCTTGTAGCCATCTATCTTGCCCCGGATCTCGGCCTCGGCTCCGCAGCCGGCGAGGGAGGTCAATAGGGCAAGGAGGCCTAGACGAGAGAAGCGTTGGGTACGGGTGTAGTTCATGGTTCAGCGGCCCTTGCCCTTGTGGGCATCGCGGGAGAGCTTGATGGCCTTCTCGGCAGCTTCTTCGGCCTTCTCCGCCAGGTCTGCGGCATCGCCGTAGTTTGCTTGAGAGGCCTCCTCCGAGGCTTTGTAGAGGTGTTCCTCAGCGAGGTAGAACTCATAAGGCGCCAGTTTCTCGGCGCCGATGGCGCGGGCTTCGTTCACCTTGGAACTGGCCGAGGAGGCCTGGACGGCGTAGAGGACGCCCCCGCAGCCTGAAGCACCCAAGGTCGCAAAGAGCCCGAGGGAAAGGACCAAGCCTAGGTGCAAGGAGGGGGGGGCGGAGGACGGGGTGGCACGGCGAGGAGAGCGGGGGGGAGTCATGACCTCAGCGGAAAGGACGCTATCAAGCCGATACGCAAAACGTCAACGCTTCCCCAACGAGGCATGGTGGTTTGTCAGGTTACTTGGTGAGAACACGGGTGAAATCTACTGTTCCTTCGCCATTGATGAAGGCAGCGGTGAGAGTGTTCTCCTTGATGTGTACATAGAGGAAGCCAAGCTCTAGGGACTGGAAGTGGTGGGGATTCCTCTCCTTCAACGTTGTGGTTTTCGCCCCGGCGCCGCTTACCACGAGCTCGGTCCCCTTGCAGGTTTCCGCAAGATACTGGCGGCTGTGGTCGTGTCCGGAGAGGTAGAGATCTACTTTGCCGCAAACGACCTCCTCCAGGAAAGCCTTGACGCCTCCCCCACGGAGGATCGGCAAAAAGGGGAGCCCCTCGTAGGCTCCCGCGTTCCCATGAGGGCCGTTGGACAGGAGCGGGTGGTGGCCTAGCGCGATCTTCCAGAGGGCCTGCGACTGGCCGATCCAGGCGGTGACAGTCCTCTCTTGGGCCTCTGCTGCGAGGTACATCGGCAACGTGGTGTCCAACGCAAAGAACTCCACGTTGCCGACGGCGAAGTGGTAGTACCTCCCTGGCATGTTCCACTTGCCTGGACGGCTCCCGTAGGCAACCTGGGCCTCCCCACGTCGTGCGTCGTATCCTAGACCCTCTCCGTAATCGTGGTTCCCGAGCACTGCGTAAAAGGGGATGTCCAATACGTGGTAGATCTCCTCAAATCGCGTTTTCCACTGGGGATCCTCCGGGGATTTCACTCCGTCGAGGTAGAAGTTGTCCCCCAGCAGAATAGCAAAATCGCATCCATACTCAGCGCAGGTCTTTGCCATGGCCTGGGCTACCTGCCTCTGGCCTGGGTTCCCCATCCCCGTGTCTCCTACGGCGACAAACCGCACCGTGGGACGTGCGGGGAGGAGTTTTCCCCTTTCCCCTGCCGAGAGCGGTTCGGTGAAATCCTGCTGGTGTTGTCCTGCAGTGCAGGCTGCTAGCCCCACGAAAACCCAGCGAGCATGCTTCATCGGGGGGATGCGAAAGCCCGGAGCCTTTTCTTGTTGGGCTTTTTGGTGGTTGTGCGAAGGGGGGGACTTGAACCCCCACGGTGTTACCCGCTAGCACCTCAAGCTAGTGCGTCTGCCATTCCGCCACCTTCGCGCGGGTGGATTGCTGCCTTGGGATAGGCACGCCAGCGAGGGGGTACCTTACTCACCAAGGCAGGCATGTCAAGCTTTTGTTGGGAGTACAGAGGTGAGGGTCGCAAGGAGCTCACCCAAGTCGAAGGGTTTTCGAATCCAGACGGCGCAGAGAGCGAGAGCCTCTGCATCCGGGATGGTAGCAGACCCAGAGATCACCAAGAGCGGCACACTAGGACAGGCAACACGTAGGGTGGTCAAGTAGTGCAGCGGTGAGGCGGCGATGGGGGACCAATCCACAAGGACCGCATCGAAGGGGCCTTGCTTCAGGGCAGCGTGGAGGGCGGTAATGTCTGGTAGCAGAACTGTTGCAACGCCACGGGAGGAGAGGGCGATCTCAAGGAGATCTAGGATGGACCGGTCATCCTCCAGCAGCAAAACCCGGCGACCGCGCAGGGTGATGGAGGGACGGGGAGTAGGGCTTGCTGAGGAGCGGGTAGGAGCACAAGGCCAGCGGATCTGGAAGGAGGTGCCCCGGGGCGTGTCGAGGAGCGAGAGCTTACCTCCATGGGAGGAGGCGAGTTCATAGGCATGGGCGAGGCCAATCCCCGCACCTCCTTGCCGTTTGCTGTTCCCCCGCTGAAAGAGCTGATGGCGATGTTCCTCGGGGATCCCAGGGCCCTCGTCGGCTACGATGATCCAAGCCTCGTCCGCCTCGACTCCTGCAGTGACCTCGACCTGGCCCCCCATGGGAGAAAAGGCCACCGCGTTGAGGAGCAAGTTGGTCAGAATCTGGAGGAGGATTCGGGCATCGTCGACGAGGGCAGGGGGACCGGTGAGAGGGCGCAAGTGAACATGAACGGCGGCGGAAGACGCTTCGGGGAGCACCCCCAGGAGGGCCTCATCTAGGAGTGTGGTGAGAGGCTGCTGGACTGGCGTCTGGGGAAGTGCACCGATCGCTCTGCGGGCGATGTCCCGACCATCGAGGGCTCGGGCTCGTGCGACGGTGAGGGCCCGGGTTTGTTCAGGATCGAGAGGTCCAAGGAGGGCGCGATCCAACCAACCGACGACCACCGTAAGAGCATTGGAAACCTCGTGAAGCGCTCCGGTGAGATCGTGGCTGGAGGGGGCCTCCCGGGAAGAAGGGGTGGAATGGAATGAAGTGGGCCCCGAGGGGTCGTGTGGCACAGCTACAGTGTACGCGATGACGCCTGCGGAGGCAGCAGATCAGAGTTGCGAGGGAAGCAGAAGGCGGTAGGCTCCGTTAGGCTCCAGGGGGGTGGCTGCGATGGGGATGTAGCGTCCGTCGACCAGTGCAAAAGCCCGGAGCCAAGCTCCTGCAAAGGGACGCCGGATGGGATCGGCCAACACCGGATCGAGGATTCTGCCTTGTACCTCGACCGGCAAAGAGACCCGCAATGCTCCGGGAAAGGGGAGAGGGATGTTCACGGAAGGCTTTACAAGCCAGGGAAATCCACTGGAAGGAGGGATGCGGATGACAAGGTCGTGGACCCCCGAGTCGGGGCCAGCACGCAGCACCCCATCGGGCGAAGTTTGACCTGCGGCGCCGCGGGGGGTCACTCCAGACAACCCGAATAGGCTTCGGAGGGTTGAGGAGCGGTGGGTGGAGGTCAGTTCAAAGGGAACCTTGGCGAAAGCCTGGTTGCTAGTGGCGGAGAGGATAGGGATCTCCAGGGAAGGTGAAGGCAGGAACTGGAGGGAGAATCCGGCAAGAGATGCAGAGGGATCTTGGAGATCTGGAAGGAATTCAAAGGAGCCACTGGCAAGGTCCAAGCGCTCGTTCGACGAGGCAGCAGCGCCAACTTTGTAGCGACCTGGCGGTAGAGAAAGGGCCAAATTGCCTTGTAGGTCGGTAGGGAGAGGGCCCAGCGCGAAGGCAGTTATGGCCCCCTCGGGTGCCTGGAACAGAGAGCCTGGGGTGAGGAGGCTCTCGAACCAAACCCAAGCTGACTGCCCACCGAGGGGTTGGGCTCGCTCTGTTCGTAGCTCGATGGAGACGGAGGGCAACGCAAAATCACCGAGATCAAGGTCGATTTGGCCAGTGCCGAAGAGATCAATGGAGGAGAGCTCCCAGGCAAACCTGGGGGCTTGCAGTTCTTGAGGTGGGGAGAGGAGGAGGAAGAGTGTTCCGGTCGGTACTCCGCCCGGACCGGTTGGTCGGTAGTACTCCAGAGGGGAAATGCCTCCCTCGTAGGGGGTTCCAATAGTCCAACGCCCTTCTCCAGAGGGGAGCAAGCCAGCTACCGTGGAGACCCTCAAGCCTGAGTGTCCTTCCACGAGTTGCAAAGTCCAGGAGGAAAGGTCGAGAGAAGGATTGGCTTGGATTGTGCCGCCAAGCCTGCTCGTGGGGGGTAGTTCGATGGAGAGGATGCTGAGTTGGTCCGGGAGCTCCAGATCTGTACGGAGCAGCGGAGGTATCGGACAAGCATCCTCCTGGGCGGGAACAACATAGAGATCATACGTTGCAGGGGGGATCGAGAAAGTGGCTCGGAGATCGAAGGCGGGGGAGATCTTGTTGGGATCGGTTGCGTTCTCTGCAAATGTTTCCAGGGGGAGTCCACGGAGGGACGAGGATGGGCGCAAGGTAGCATGGAAGGGCAACGTACGGTTCGGAGCCTGCCCAGCGAAGAAGCACCCACGGGCGGAGGTGGAAGCGCTTTTGGCTGGGTCAGGGCCTAGAAGAGAGAGGGAGAGCGACCCAAGGGAGGGGAGCACACGGTCCAGGTTTCCTCCCTGGCGTGCCAAGGTACGAAGCTGTTCCAGAGGAGGGATAGCGAAGATCGGGATCGGCTGAAGGAGGCCACGGCCCGAGAGCTGAGATCGATAGACGAGGAAGACGAGCTCCAGGTTGGCAGCTTGAGTGGGGCGGCAGAGACCGCGGAGGCATTCGCCTTCTGGACCGCAGGTGCCTCCCAGATCCCCGTCCACAGGGCAGCTGTTGGTTGGGAGCCCGATTTCGTTCTGATCCTTGAGGGGCAGGGTACAGGAGGCCAGCCAAATTGGGGCAATCCAAGAGATGATGCGAGCCCTGCTCACAGAGGTGCCTCGTTACCAGAAAGGCGTCGGGGGCCTGGGCAGGTGGACAGATCGAAAGTAGAGAGCGAGGTTGCGTCTTGCGGATCAGCAATAAAAACCCACCAGACTAGGAAGTCGGCATCCTCCAAGCGAGCGGGAATGTTGGTGAGCAGATTGAATTGGTGGGAAACTACGAGGGTGATCGGGTGGCAGCCGGGGCTAAGGGGCTTCCCGGTGATGAGGGTAGGGGCGCGAGGATCCCAAGAGAGGGAAAGAAGGCGCTCCTGGTTGAAAGTACCCGCTCCAAGACGAGTCACCTGGAGCGTTCCGTTAGTGTCCGGCCAGTCGGCAACTAGGCGCGCTTCCAGCTCCGTTCCGGCATCCTCCGAGCGGACGAAAGCCGCAAACGAGATCACTGGCGAGGTGATCGGATTCACCAGCAGCACCTGGCCCAATGGAGGGGTAGCGCGGGCGCCATTGAGGAAGGGGGGGGTGATGGCTGGCTCGGGGAAATCATCGATGGAGGTTGCCAGGCAGGAGCCTTGTGCCAGCGACGCAGCCCCGAGCAAGATCCAAGCCTGCAACCTGGTATGCACAATCTTTAGGTTAGCCGAAATGTGCCGCTGGGCGAGTGCTTGCCACGATCCTCTGAGCGCCAACGTGCGTCCGCAAATTCCGGGCTAGTAGCCATGGCTAGAAGATCCAGGATCTCTGGATGATGCTCGCAGGCTGCAGCAAGGGCAGGGAAAGTGTTCGGCGGGGAGAGGGGGATCTCCTGAGCAGCAATTGTCTCCCGGAGAGCCACACCCAAATCTCCGCAAAGAAAGAGCCCTGCTCGAAGACTGATCCGATGGGCTGCGGTGCTGGCTCGCTCCAGGGAGAGATCGGCAGGATTGGCACAGAGTTCCGTGAGGCGCCGCTGTCCCCTGGCTGGGATGGTTTGCCAAAGGGAGCCTCCAAGGGAGGCAATGCTGGCGGAGGTGAGCGGCTCCTCGGGTGGTCCGAAGGCGCTCCGAATCGCTGCCAGCAGCGAGCGCAGCTGAGCCTCTTGGAGCCCAAAGATAAGAGCATGCTCCGGCAAGGCAGCCAGGAAGGCGAAGCCGAGGCGAAAGAGAAGTTCGGGAGACTCCTCCCGTGGGTCTCCCGAGAGAACTACCGCAGGAGGGACCAAGAGAGCGACCGAAGCCGTGACAGGGCCGTGCGAGCGCCTCTGAAAGAGCGGAGTTCGGGAGGTGCCAAGAACACGGGCCGTTGTGGCGTAGACCCTGCTCACCAGCGTGTTTCCAGAGAGCGCAACGCGATCCAAACCAGTGAGTCCGTAAGAGCCAAGATCCCTGCGAAAGAGCTGAGATGCCCCCTCCCAGACCAGTGCCAGCGCTTCGGTGGCGGTCGTAGTACTGCCTCGAGCGAGCAATTTCAGGATGGTTTCCGGCTCCTCGCGCTGCGCGGACAGCGGTGGTGGTGGCAAGGGTTCAGCTCCTGGGGAGAAGGTACGCAGAATGTGCTCCAGGGCCCGGGCGTGATTCAGGTGGTGGTCCTTGCTGGCTGCATCCCGCAATGCTTCCAGGAGTTCAGCTCGGGAGGGATGGAGAAGGAATTGCTGACGTATCTCCGTGGCAGTCTTTGGGATCAGAGTAATGTGTTCGGAAGCTGGAGATAGGGGAGCTTCCGACTCGTGGGTTTGCTCCGTCAGGAAGATCTCTCGTGGAGGAGGTGGCTTGGGGCGGACTTCAGGGACGTTCGGAGCAGAGGGAGGAGATGAGATTGCCGGTCGCTGAGCCGAAGGAGGAACATCGTGTCGGGGCGTCTCCCGGAGGGGAAGGGCTGCTGGGGGGGGGCTAGTGCGTGCCTTTCCTCGGAGGGCATTCTGCTCGGCCTCCAGTTCCATACGCAGGGTTGGATCGAGATAGGCTGCGAGAATGGCTTCGGAAAAGAGGCGATCGGCTTTGGCACGCTCCTCCGGCAGGGATACGGTCAGCCGGGCGAGCTGAGCCAGAATCCTTGCCCGCTCTAGACCCACGGCTCGCAGTGCCAATTCCTCTAGAGCTCGCCGAGGGTCTGCAGCCTCCTGGGCTGCTTTGCTTTGCACGAGTTGCTCCAAGGCGGCAAGCCGCTGCTGTGCTATCCCCTGAGTTGCTGGGTCTTGGAGGGCTAGCTTCAGGAATTCCTGCGCTCGAGCTAGTTCGTTGATGCGCTGGGCAGCATCCGCAGCCGCCAGTGCCAAGCTACCACGCCGGCGTACGTTCAAAAGATCCCCGGCGAGCGCTGCTTCGTAGAAGGGTAGTGCTGCCTGAAAATTCGAAGCCCGCGCCAGCCGCTCTGCCATACCGAGAGCAATGAGCGGCATTGCACCGAGTTCGGCATGGCGAGCCGAGAGTTCTCGCATCCCGGCGTTCCCTCCGTGAATGGCATCAAGCGCTTCCGCGAGCAAGAAGGCGTGAAGCGGGATTTGCTCGGTAGGGACAATGCCGCTGACTCGACGCAAGTCCTCGATCGTTTGGGCCGCTTCTTGAGGGGTTCCAGCGCCTCGGGCACGGTACTCCATGAGCCGTGCCTGGAGCTGAGCGGCTGCGGAGTAAGGCGCAATTCGGGCCGCCCTTTGGGCGCGCTCAAGGGATGCATTCTCGTCGCCAACAGCCAAGGATGCCCGAGAGGCCTCCAGCAGCAGCTCAGCGCGGCGTTCGGGAGATGCCATGGAGGCGATAGCTAGCTCGTCAAGGGCGTCCGCGAGGCTCCGGAGGTTCCCAGAGGCCCGCTCCAGATCGACACGGAGTTCCAACAACCGTTCGGATCGGTTGCTCAAGAGCGCTGCATCCAAGGCTGCCCGAGCACGATCAAGTTCACCGCCATTGGCAAAGGCCTGGGCCGCTCGGACTGCTAGGTCGGTTCGATCTCGGGGGTCAACTTGGAGATGGAAGGCCCGGAGCCACCAGGTACCAGCCTCAAGGAAGTTCCCCTGGCGCTCCAGTAGATCTGCCAGGTAGCGGGTAGCACTCGGATCATCACCTTGGCGCTCAAGCAGGGATTCAAGCTCGCTCTGGGCTTCACGAATACGCCCCAGCCGCTGCTCCAGGAGCGCCGCACGGCGTAGCCGAAGCACCCTCAATTCCTCCGGATCGGAAGTACTCTCACAGCGGCGCCCGAGGATAGTGACCAGCTCCTCATGGTCCCCGCTATCCATGGCGAGTTGCTCCAGGGCCATCAGGGCCTCTCGGTCCGTTGGTTTCCGTTCGAGAAGCATACCCCAAGCAGCCCGCGCTTCTTCCGGATCTCCTCCTTCCGAGAGGAGAGAGGCTAGCTCTCGTAGGAGAGCTTCTTGGTTCCCCTTGTCCGGCTCAATCTCGACAAGCCTACGGAGGGCCTTGAGGAGAGCCTCCAAGTTGCCCTCCTGTCGGGCTTCACGAGCCTGAATCTGAACCAGAGAACGCTCATCCGGGGGCCCCCCGACAGAAATTGTTTCCTCCTCGGGAAGCTGGTAGGCATCTTGGAGAGTCGAGGCAGTCTCTGGAAATACCACGGATGCGAGCCGAGCCTCGGTGATCAGTCCTTCGTCATCATCGAAGCGCTTGGCGGCGCGCAGAAGGAAGTCGATTGCAGCTTCCCGGTTTCGCTCCAGGATCGCCGTATGAGCACAGAGCCGGAGTGCTGCTGCTCCTACGTTGGCGAAGGGTTTCCGGAGGAGGATGCGGCAGGTGGCTACCAGCCCCGCATCTGGTTCCTCAAGCTCGGCTTCCGCCAGCAGTTGCGCGGAGGGGAGTACCTCCGCGTACTCGTCGATGTCTGCGTCAAGCTCCAAGGCCTGGCAAAGTGCTGCAGTCGCAGCTCTCCCTGAGCGGAATGTTCGAAGTGCAGCTAGGGCAAAGGACACTGCCACCCGGGCTCCATCCGGACCATTGATCTTTCTGAGGATCGCTTGCCGTGCTTCCTCGAAACGCTGGAGCCCTCCAAGATCCCCAGGAGGTGTGGTGGCTGCCAGTGCCTCTGCGGTCGCTTCCACAGTGCCGCGGTCTGGGTGTTCTCGTACTGCCCGCAGGAGTACTTCCGCTCGGCGACGCCTGCCCTCCGTATCGCCTCCACATCCCTCAGCAGCTCGTAGCCACCAGGTCCAGCGCTCCTGCGCTGTGGGAGCCGTGGCAGCCACCCGGCCCAGGGTTTCGACCATCTCCGTAGTGAGACCTGCTTCCTCCGCCAACCTCCGCATCAGCGCAAAGGGTGTCCCCATCGAGGGTACTTGTTCGAAGGCCATGAGTGCATGCCGCGCAGCCCGCTCAATGTGCCCCCACCCCTCCAGCACCCGCGCTGCTCGGTAGTGCACCGCCCGACGACCAAACTTCCCCTTGGCGGATGAGGCGAGCAGCTCGTAGAGCCCCTCAAGCTCCTCAAGATCCTTGGAAATATCCGCCGCCACCTCCGCAATGGCCAGTGCTTCTGCCCTCGAAGGATCTAGCTGGACCGCACGCACCGCCGTAGCGAATGCCAAACTTCGTTCTTTAGCCTGGAACGCTGCCAGCGCTGCCAACGACAGCACATGGGCCGATTCCCGCGGGGACTTTTTCTGCTCCGCCTGTAGGAGCAGCTCCTCTACGGCTTCTGAAGGCCCCATGAAAGCATAGAGATCCCTCACGAGCCTTGCTGGCCCCTGGATCGGCTCCAGCTCCGCAGCCCTCACCCATGCTCTCACCATCCCCACTCGGTCGCCAGCCCAGCTCCATCGCGCTGCCCCTACCTCCCTCCAGTGGAGTGCAGCCTCGTGATGTTTTTCTTGACCCATTGCGGTCAAGACCTCTGCACGAAGTTCCAGAAGAGCAAGCCGTCCGTCTGGTTCCGAGGCAACAAGCAAGTCCGTTTGGACAAGAACATCGCTGACGGGTGCCCCGTCCTTGAGGGCACGGCTCAAGGCACGAGCTGCGCTGTAGACATCCCCGGCAAGGTCGTGGTGATAGGCTGCACGTTGCCAACCGAGGGGGCGTTCCTGGGGAGGCACATGGCCGACAAGCCAGCGCTCCCAGATCGCTGCAGCGAGGTCATGATCGCCAGCAATCTCTGCCGTCCGAATTGCTGCCTCCCGCAGGGCAGCAGCCTGCGGTCCGTGGGCATCAAGGAGACGACCAGCAGCAGCGGCAGCGCGAGCCGCATCAGTCCGGGCGAGGGCGTCGAGGACAGGGCCTACTGCTGCGGCGATGGGAGCGATCGGTAGGGCCAGGGCACAGACCCAGTCAAGCACTTCGTCTAGCCGGTCCGCGGACTCGACGTGGACCGCACACCGAAGCATGTCCAGGATGGCCTCTTGATCGCCAGGGCGCAAGGCCAAGCCACGCTGGGCCCAGGCAAGAGCCACCTCGGGCTGGTTCAGCGCCTCGTGAATCCGAAGGAGCTCTCGACACAGCTCTCCCGTGGGGATAGTGAGGGCGACCGCACGTTCCAGGGCAAGAGCGGCGACCCGGTCCCGAACTCCGAGGTAGCGTTCCGCCAAAGCAACTGCGGCTCGCGGGGAGTCCGGGTCCGCATGGCTCGCCTGCTCAGCGAGCTTGCGAGCTCGGTCGAGATCTCCCTGCGCGGCGATGGCGCGAGCGGCCCAAGAGAGCACGGTAGAGCGGATCTCTCCGGGAAGCCCTACGGTGAGCGCTGCCGTTGCCTCGATCTTGGCGGTGCTGGCCCCGAGCAGAGCCCCGAGTGCTGCCGTCATGGCTAGCGCTTCCCGATGCTCTGGGAGGAATTCTAGAATGCGAAGTGATTCCCGTAGGGCTCCCTGCCAATCCCCGCGACGTCGGGCGATTGCACACAAGCGCATCAACGCATCGGCACGCTCGACCCCAGAAGCTTCCGTCGCTATCTGTCGGAGCGCTGCCTCGTCAAGCGGAGGGGGAGGCTGTGTCGGGACGCCCAACCCTCGGAGCGCCTCCAGCGCCTCTGGATTTCCCGGCAGCTTCTCAAGGACATGGGACCATGCTGCTGCGGCTCGTTTGGAGTAAGTAGGGTGACTGCCGAGCATGCGCCCCAGCTCAGCATAGAGTTCAGCACGTTCTTCGCCGGTGCTGGCTTCGGCACGAAGCTCCCTACGAGCTGCTAGCAGATCGTGAAGACCCGCAAGATCCAGGAGGACTTCAAAGAGCTCACCATCCTCGCCACCTCGCTCCTCGAACCCCCCGTCCAGTGCAGCACCCAGGGCTCTGGGTATGTCCTTCGCTTCCAGCGCTCGGAGAATCCTCTTACGGTGAGTGGCTGCCGCTTCATTCCCCTTAGCTCCTCGGCGGAGCACCTCGTCGGCAGCCGCCGCTCGTCCCTGGGATAGGAGAAGATCTGCCAGTGCCTCCGTTGCTTCAAGAGTACCGACCAGCTCCACGGCTCGGAGCCGATCCTCCAGAGCACCTTCTCTATCCCCGGCGCGCAATCGATCTCGGGAAGCTTCCAGTAGTAGAGCGGCCCCTACCTCCGGCTTCACCTGTGCTGGTGCCCAAAAGGAGATCGACCCCAGAACCTCTCGTACCACCAGCGCTGAGGGGTCGTGGGTAAGTGCTGTTTGAAGCGCGTCCGCCGCTGTGCTGTCCCCCGCCCGGGCTAGGGCGTCTCCCAGCCGCGCCCAGCGCTGGGCAGCCTCTACCCCCGTTTCCCTACCAATACCCCGCCGTAGCTCGGAGGCGGCAGCCTCGTGATCTCCTTGACCGATTAGCCAGCCTACCAGCTCGTCTCGAAGCTCGGGGGTTTCCTGTAGCGCTAGGGCCCTGCGTGCTAGAAGCACCGCAGTGTCCAGCTCGCTCTGACGCAGAACCAGCTCCCGAGCTAGCAGCTCTGCTGTTTCTCGTTCCACCTCCCGATCGTGGCGGCGACGTGCTTCCTGCAGCCGGGCTTTCTGCCGGGCTAGCGGGGCGTTTCCGGGGGGGGGAGGAGGTGTGGTCACTCCCTGGAGCACTGCTTCCAAGCGCAGCGCTTCCGCAATCACAGGGGACGCATTTCCCCCGGAAAGTGGTGAATGAGCAAGGGCCTCAAGCCCGTTGTCTCCGGAGGGGGCTGGATCGTGGGGAGGGGCCATGCAGGAACAAAAGCCCGGCTACCAGGATATATCAGGCAGCAGGATCTTCGCCGGAGTAGCGTACCAGCAAGGCCCCGAACGAGGCCACAAAGCGTCCGAGCCCTGGGCAGATTAAGAACCAGCCATCGAACGGGGTTGCTTCGATCGCTCCAAGCTGGAAAGGCGAAGCGCCCCATGTGGGGCAACCTCCAGCAGCACCGCGCTGCCCTCTACCAGCGTTCCTCCCAGCAGCAGCTCTGCCAGCGGGCTCTCAACATGACGGGCAATGGCGCGACGCATGGGACGAGCCCCCAGCTCTGGCTGGTAGCCCCCCAGCGCCAGCAGCGCGTCCAGCACCGCTTCATCAAAGACTAGGAGGATCTTCCGGTCCCGCTCTAGCGCAGATGCCAGAGTGGCCAACTGTCGTCGAGCGATCTCCCGTACATCCTCCGGGGATAGAGGATGGAAGACCAAAACCTCGTCCAGCCGGTTGTACAACTCTGGCGGGAGCGCTTCCCGGGCGGCTGCAATCACCCCGTCCTCGTCGTTCCTCGGGGCTCCGCTTGCTTCTCGACCAAACCCGATGGCCTTTCCCGACGGCTGGTTCATCACCCCAGCCCCCAGGTTCGAAGTGAGGATCAGCACCGTGTTGGTGAAATCTACCGTGCGCCCTCGCCCATCCGTCAGCCGCCCCTCGTCGAAGACCCCCAAGAAAGCCTCCAATACGTCCCGGTGGGCCTTCTCGATCTCGTCCAGCAGTACTACCTGGTAAGGACGCCTTCGGACTGCTTCCGTGAGTTGTCCTCCCGCTTCATGCCCCAGGTATCCTGGCGGGGCCCCCACCAGCCTTGCCACCGCGTGGGGCTCCGAGAACTCGGCCAT
>JANWXX010000093.1 GCA_025057345.1 Polyangiaceae bacterium
GGAGGGAACTCGGTACCGTTCGCCCTTCGCCAAACCCCATGCGAAGCCGCTGGTGGTGAAGGTGGGGACCATGATCAACTCGATCGATGAATACGATATCAAGACGGGGAAATTTACGGCAGATTTTTACTTGAGCCTGACCAGTGCGGAGCCGATGCCAAAGATTAGCTTGCACTGTGCTAACGGAGTCATTGAAACCCAGGCAGAGCTGGCCAACCGCCCTACGTTCAAGCTCTATCGGATGCACGGGACATTCAAGTCGCCGCCGGATCTGAGAAAGTATCCGTTTGACTCCCAGAATCTGAAGATCATTCTGGAAGATGATTCGCAGGGGATCGATCAGCTCCACTTTGAGGTGGACCGAGAGCGAACGACGCTAGCCCATGGGTTCCACCTGGTGGGATGGCACCTCGCCTTCGTAGAAGCCCGATCACTCAGCTTCAACTACGGGGATCGATTCGAGAACGACGATCTGTACTACGAACGACTAGTGATTCGGGTGGGCTTGGAGCGCCATGCCAACAACGCCATCTTCACCGTGTTCGTTCCGGCCATCGTGATTGTACTGATCTCGCTGATGGGGATGTGGGTGCCGCCGGAGGAAATGGAGGTTCGCAGCAACGCTGGAGCGCCGATGCTGGCAGCGGCAGTGCTTTTCCACTACGCCTTGATCCAAGAGCTCCCTGCGACCAGCTACCTGACTCGCTCCGACAAGCTTATGTTGGGTGTTTACATCTCCCTGTTGCTAGGGATGGCCTCCACATGGGCGATGTTTGTGGTACCTCAGAAACGAGTCGACTGGGTCTTCCGGGTGGCTCGGGTGGTGGTGCCCGTGCTGTCGCTGGTGGTGATGGTGCTGGCCTGCGTGTTGTGAGGGCTCAGTAATTTCTCAGCCAGGGGCATTTGGCGATGGCATCGTCGGAGAGATGGTGGTGGCAGCGGACACCGACAACACTCCCAGACGCCAGGATCTCCTTGCACTCCTCAATAGTTTCGTAGTTGGCCTCATCTCGTAGGTCGACTTGGATGGGGCAGGCTCCAAGCTTGATTACATCGCTTTGGTACTCTGCTAGCTCTTCGAGGTAGACGTGCTTGATCTCAGCAGGCAGCCTGTCACCTATCTTCCAGCCTCGACTGCACTGAGCGAACGTCTTGTCGCCCCGGACGAGCTGACGGGAGTTCCCTGGGCAATCCGAGTAGGCAAATTCCACAGCGACCATGGTGGGGGCCTGGGGGTCACTGCCGAAAGGGTGGACGTGCAGCAGGGTCACCGTGGTCTTGTAAGTGGGCGATTTCTCCCTGCAACCGACAGCAGTGAGGAAGAGGGTGAGGCCAAGGGCAAAGGAGAATCGAGGGGCCATGGCGCTCTCAGGGTATACCTTCTAAGGTCGTGAGGCTCATCGTACTCAAAGGCAGGGAACTATGCCGTCGGGAATACGATGACGCCAAGGGCTGGTACCATCACGCTCAAGGGTGGGGAAGCAGGGGAGCAAGTCGCGGGGGTACCTTAGGGGTGGAGCCGGAGGCTGCGGGGAGTGGCTCCCCTTCAATGGGATACTTCCGCCGCTGCCATTCCAGAATCCCCTCGTCGATGATCGCGGTGTGCTTGTAGCCTCGGCGGCGTAGCTCATCCACCACAACCCCGGAGGCATGGTGGGGACAGGCACAGTAAGCGAGCACCCAGGTTTTGTCGTCGTTGGGCACGTCGTCCAGCCGGCTGAAGCCGTAGTAGGGAACCGAGATGGCTCCCGGGATATGCGCTTGGTGCCAGTCAGAGGTAGCCCGGGCATCGATGATCACCAGGCGATTTTTGGCGTCGAGTGCCTTCTTCACTTGCTCGGCAGGGACATAACGGTTTTCCCGGAGGGTGAACTTCGGCATCGCCCCGCCGGGGTTGATAACCACCGGCCCCTTGGGAATCTCCAAGGGCTGGATTGCAGGACGTGGTAGCGATGCTCCTCCCCAGCTTTTGAGCAGCGCCAGTAGGTCGTCGATCTCTCCGGGGGACAGGGTGCCAATGAAGGCTGGCATCGCGGTACCGGGGCGCCCCAAAGTAATTGCATGGTGCAAGAATTCGTCGGAGGCTGCGGCGAGGAAGTTGGGGTGCCAAATTTGTACTGCGAAACCCCGCTGTGCTTGGGTTCCGTGGCAAGGGACGCAGGAACGGTCGTAAACCTCCTGCCCCCGGGCTGCATTCCCGCTGGAACGGTGAGGCGGCAGTTGGAGTGGCGCAGGCCCCTGGCTTCGCAGGTACGCGATGATCTCTCCGATTTGTCGGTCGTCGAGGGGGCCTCCGAATGGTTTTGCGTATCCAGCCATGGCAGTCCCCTGGCGCCCCTCCCGGATGCTTCGGGTCAGGAAGTGGTCGCTAGCGCTCTCCAGGAAGGTCGGGCTGACGAGGGAGGGAGCGTTGTCTGCGGCGTAGCCCCTGGCGTCTATCCCGTGGCAGAGAGCGCAGTACTTCTGATAGGACGCCGCTCCGGCGATCACCTGGGGGCTGGCATCAGGGGGCAGGGGAGGAGCTTGAGCGCTGATGGATCTATTGCCTGCAGGAGCGCCACCGTGTGGACCCTTGCAGCCCAGGGTCAGGGCGAGCGCCGCTGGAGCTAGGGCGAACGTTGCCAAGAGCACCTTGCGGGGCAAGAGAAGAGAAGAAGGCATGAGAGGGCAAGCTACCATCTCTTGCTCAAGCGTGGGCTCCATGCGACAGCTTCAAGCGGATGTCCGGCCGCCTGCTGGGGTCTCTGTGCATGGTCACGCTGGTGGTCCTCTACGCGGGGGTGGGTCAAGATCCCTTTGCTGCCCTGGTGCTCACCCCGGTGGCGCTGCTCCCTGGGCTGCTCCGGTGGCGCATCCGGCTGAACCTCTTCGCCCAGGGGGGGCTCTCGCTTGCGCTGCTGGGTATCGCGGCGTTCCTGGTGCGATTGCTCCCGGGGCCCCAGGTACCCTTTCGGGGTGTGATGGGCCCACTGGTGCCCTTTCTCGCCACGGCGTCCATCCTCATTGCCGCCCACCGTCTCTTTCTCGACCAGCCCGCTGGAGGTGATCGTGCTACCGTTGCTCACGGGTTCTGGTGCCTGGTAGCCTGCGGTTCCCAGCGTGCAGGGCTCCTCTACGCCCTTGGTTGCACCCTTTATCTAGCGCTTGCAGGGGCATGGCTCCGGTACCCTAGCAAACCCTGGGCTTTGGGGCGTCACCGGGGCTGGTGGGTGCTGATCCTGACCCTCTCCTCGTTGCTGGCGGGTGCTTTGGCCTGGGTTATCCCGAAGGCTCATGCCCGGATCGTCGGTTGGTTGATCGAAGTTTCTACAACCCAGATCGGCCTCCACGACGGCCCCCTGGAGCTCGGCTCCCTCGAAGGGCTTGCCGACTCCGACCGGATCGTTGCTCGGATCTTCCACTTCGAAGGGGATCCGCTCCTGCGTGGTGTCGTCTACCACGACTACAACCGGGGTCGCTGGCTCACTCGCCAGACTGGCCTCACGCGATCTACCCCCATCTCCGGGGCTGGAGGGCCCGTGGAGATCCGCCTGGAGCGCTCGGATTCCCCCCGCTTTCTCCTCCCTTTGGCCTCCAGGAACCTCGCTCTCAACACCCCCTCGGCCCTCGTTGACCCTTCTGGAATTTTCCTACCCATCTACGGTACCTCTGCCCAATGGGCTCGCTACGAGCCTGGCCCCCGGGATCTCCACCTTCCCGAGCCGGTCCAGCCCGTCGACCTCTCTTTGCCCCCTCGCATGCTCTCTGCCCTGGAAGCGATTGCCCGGCGTTTCGTTGGAGATGCAACGGATCCGCAAGAGCAGTTGCTCCGGCTCCAGCGCGGGCTTCAGGCAGAGCACCCCTACGCTACCTCGTTTCGTCGTCCTTCTCAGGCTGAGCCTCTCCTTGCCTTCTTGGAAACTCCGGGCGCCGGCGGACATTGCGAGTACTTTGCCTCCGCCCTAGCGCTGTTGGCCCGCTCCCTTGGTATCCCTACTCGTGTGATCGGAGGCTATCGGGTGTCCGAGTTCAACCGTGTTGGGGGCTATCATGTGGTCCGGGAGCGCAATGCCCACGCTTGGGTTGAAGCATACCTCCCTGGGCAAGGTTGGGTGTCTTGGGATCCAACCCCAGCGGTCAGCCTAGAGGTGGCAGGTTCCCTGGAAACTCCGCTCCTTGGGGCCTGGTGGGATGCGATCCTGATATGGGGAGGGGAGGGGTTCCAGTGGGCACTGGATCACCCCTCAAAGGTAGCGTTGGGGCTAGGGCCTGTGGCGCTCTGGATTCTGCTGCGGGAGCTGTGGCGCCGGCGACAGGCAGCAAGGGAAACCCGACTGCCAGGGATTTTGGAGCAGATCGATCCACCGCCGGCAGCCCTGCATCAGCTGCTGCGGACGCTGGAGCGGAGCGGTTTTCCTCGGGGGGCGAGTGAACCGCTGGAGGCGATGGCAAGGCGGCTGGAGGAGCAGCGCCCAGGAGATGGGGCGGCAGTCCTACTGCAGCGGTACGCTGCGCTACGTTACGGTGGGGTGGGGCAGGAAGAGGAATTGGCAGCGGCGGTGACGCGCTACTGTGCTCGCAGAGGATCAACGGCGGAGTGAGCAGGACAGCGCCCCGGTGGAAGGGGCCACAGCCATGTGCATAAGGGACGCCGGAGGAGCAGGGGCAGGGATCGGGTTTCATCCGGGGAGGGCAGCGCGGATCTCGTCGTCCGACAGAATGTGGTCCGTGGCCTTGGCAGCCTGAATCACAGCATCGATACGCTCGCGGGTAGGCTCGATACCAAGGCGCTTGAGGGCATAGGAGACGTTGGAGGCGCCAGACATGAAACCGACGACGATTTCCTGCTCACGGCCGAACAGGCCGGCGGGGACACCAGAGTAGATCCGGTCGGCAAGCCAGCGGTCTCCCTTGTTCTGGGCCTTGAGGATGGCGGAGGCGTGGACGCCAGTGGCAGTGCGGAAGGCGTCGCGGCCCACCAGTGGGTAGTTGATGGGGATCTGCCAGCCGACGGCTTCGGCGGCAGTGGTGCAGTACTCGATGATGCGGGAAAGATCCTGACCTTCTAGCTGGCCGAGGAGCTTGAGGTTCAACAGCAACAGCTCCATCGGGGTGTTGCCGACCCGCTCTCCGATCCCTAGCGCGGTGCCGTGGACCCTGTGGGCACCGAACTCTAGAGCAAAGAGCGCGTTGACCAGCGCCAGCCCCCGATCATTGTGCCCATGCCAGTCGATTTTCACCGAGTCTTGAGCGCCCATGCCAGCAATGATCGAGCGAGTGAAGGCAATGAGGTTGTGGACGCCGTCGGGAGTGGCGTGGCCCGCAGTGTCACAGACGCAGAGCCGGGAGGCACCATGATCGATGGCAACCTTGAAAAGGGTGGCCAGCATTTTTGGATGGGAACGGGAGGTATCCTCGGTGACAAAGGCTACCGGTAGACCGTTCTTGACCCCGATATCGATGGCCTCCGCAGCCCGCCTTGCCAGAAGGTCCTCGGACCAGTCCTCGACCAGTTGCCGAATTGCGCTGGAGCCGATGAAGGCATAGACCTCTACCGGGATACCCGTCTTCTGAGAAATCTCGACCATGGGGAGGATGTCGGAGGCCACGGTGCGGCCTGCGCAGGCAGGCTGGATTTTGAGTCGGTGGTCCGCGATCTCCCGGCACATCTGGAGCACATCGTCGAAGGCTCGCTTGGAGCTCCCCGGGAGCCCGATGTCCGCAGCATGAATGCCAAGTGCGTCCATCAGGTGCAAGAGCTTGAGTTTGGGTTCGATGGCAGGGTCACGGATCGAGGGATTCTGAAGCCCATCCCTCAAGGTTTCATCGAAGAAGGTATAGCCTGGGGGAATCACTGGACCACGACGGGCAATCTCGTTCCAGTCGTAGATCAGGTCGTTGGGGGAGGGAGCAGTCGGCTGTGCCATCGTCCTCAAATCATAGGATCTCATGCTGAGGAGAACACCCGCTTCCGCACCCTTCTCGGAAGATTCTTCTCTCTGGGGAGGGACGGAGCCTCCGGGATATGGCAGGGTAGGCCCCTGCCGTGCCGTCGACGAACCTCCGCACATTGATCCGTCAACGCCTGGCCGATGAGGTCGGCCGGATCCCCAAGCAAGCCCCCCTACGGATCTGCCTCGCTTATCCCTCCCCCTACCATGTGGCCATGAGCAGTCTCGGCTTCCAGCGCGTCTACCGCGCTCTTATGGACCACCCGGACATGGCCTGTGAGCGAGCCTTCCTCCCCGACGAGGGGCGTCCCGCCGATGAGGCTCCCATTACCTACGAGTCGCTCGCCTCTCTCTCCGATTTTCCCGTAGTTGCCATCTCCGTTGCCTACGAACTGGAGATCGCCGGTGTCATCCGGCTCCTCCAGTCCTCTCGCATCCCTCCTCTCCGTCAGGATCGGGATCGACGCCACCCCCTGATCCTTGCCGGCGGGCCCCTCACGTTCTCCAATCCTCTCCCGCTCGCCCCCTTTGTCGACGTGCTCATCCTGGGAGAGGCCGAGGCCCTCGCCCCTGTCGTTTGCGAAATCCTCGCTACCGCTCCGTCGCGTCACGATGCCCTTGCCTCCCTGGCCCGCCTTGATCACGTCTTCATTCCTGAACTTCACGGTGACCAAATGCCGCCGGTGGCCCGGGTTGATGACGCAATGCTCCCGGCCTACAGCGCCATCCGGACCCCTCACACCGAGCTGTCCGACATGTTCTTGATCGAGACGGAGCGAGGCTGCTCCCGAGGGTGTTCTTATTGTGTGATGCGCCGCTCCACCAACGGGGGCATGCGGATTGTCCCCAAAGATGTGATCCTGGGGCATATCCCCTCGGATGCCCGGCGGGTAGGTTTGGTCGGCGCTGCGGTGAGCGATCACCCGAAGATTGTCGAGATCGTCCGAGAGCTGGCGGAGCAGGGGCGAGAGGTGGGCCTCTCCAGCCTGCGCCCCGACCGCCTGAGCGATGATTTCGTGGCCGCCCTCAAGCTTGCCGGCTACCGCACCCTCACCACCGCCATGGATGGGCCAAGTGAACGCCTCCGGGACATGCTGGAGCGCAGGGCTCGGGTCAAGCACCTGGTCGCCGCCGCCGAGCGAGCCCGAACCCACGGCATGGACCGCCTCAAACTCTATTTGATGATCGGCCTCCCCACGGAAACCGACGATGACATCGACGAGTGCATTCGGTTTACCTCCGAGCTGAGCAAGATCATCCCCGTGGCCCTTGGCATCGCTCCCTTCTGTGCCAAGCGCAACACTCCTCTGGATGGTGCCCCCTTTGCCGGCATCTCGACTGTCGATCAACGCTTGGAGCGGCTCCGCAAGGGCCTCCGTGGGCGCGTCGATGTGCGATCCACCAGTGCTAGATGGGCGTGGGTCGAGTATGTTCTGGCTCAGGGGGGCATTGCAGAGGGGCGTGCGGTTCTCGACGCAGTGCAGGCAGGGGGAACGTTTGCTGCCTACCGGCGCGCCTTCGAGGCCATCCCATCCCATGCGCCTCGTCGTAAGCTCGCCGTCGTCCGCGAGACGTCTTCCTGCTCGACCCACCCTCCTCCATGAAGCCTGAACAGCTCGTCCAGAGCGCACAGCTCCTCTTTATTGTTGTGGCTGCCTTTGTCGTTTACACCTTTGTCTCTGTGGCCCAGGACGGGGAGGCCCGCAGCGCTTGCACGCCCCTATGTGCTCTCCGTCCGGCCTATGCAGGTCGCGATCGTACCGCACCGGACTTTGACCTCCCAGACCTTGCCGGTCAGAAGGTCCGCCTCTCGTCATTCCGGGGCAAGGTAGTCGTATTGAACTTCTGGACTAAAACTTGCCGTCCCTGCCTTGAGGAGATGCCTGCACTGGCCGATCTTCACGAGCTGCTCCGGCAGGAAGGTGCGGCGCTGCTGACCATCTCCACGGACGAGACTGCGGACGATGCGAGGGCGACCCTGCGAGCGGTATTGGGGAAGGATCCTCCCTTCCCGGTGCTGATCGACCCGGATGCGGCGGTAGTCAACGGTAAGTTCGGTACGCGCCTTTACCCCGAGACATGGTTCCTCGATCCGAGTGGGGTGATCCGTGCCCGGGTCGACGGTGCCAGGGACTGGACCAACCCCATGGTGCTGGACGTAGTTCGGATGATTCGCCGCCCTGTTGGCTGCCCTATCGCTTTCGACCGAGGGAAGCCCCGGGGGGATCGTCGCGGTGTCTGTGCCGATATCGTCGGCGTTGCCGACGAATGATCCTCGGGAGGGACTCTCGTTGAGCCTTTATGCGGCCTTCTGGGAGACTTTGGGTGGTGAGGCGATGGGGAACGGGAGGGGAGGGGGAGGTAGCTCGGCTTCGAGGAGATCCGCCCACGCGTGGAGGTAGGCGATAGTATGGTCCCGGTTGCGGTAATCGATAGCGCGGGCAACCTCAGGAGGAAGGCGTTGAAGCACCCGGCGGTCAGCGAGGCGCTCCAGGTTGGCGATGTCCTCGGGGGAGAGCCCTACGGCGTGCATGGTGGCGAAGATCTGATCGATGGGAAGGCCGCTCTCCGGGCAGAACTCGTCGGCCTGCTCGGCCCAGTCCCCGGGGCGCTGAAGAGCGAATCGGTGGATCTGCTCGCGCGTGTAAGGGGTGAGTGTTTGGGCAAGGTGACCGCAATTACAAGCGCCCAGGTGGGTCCAGGCGTAGTCGGCGCCCTCGCGTAGCCTCTCGGCGGTGGTGCGCAGCGCCAGGATCAGATCGACATTGGCGGTGGCCATGGGTTGCTCCTCTGGGATGGGGGACTGTAGGTTGTCTCCTTCGAAGGGATCGTCCTCGGAACGGAGAAGGGGCCGTGAGAACGAATCCGACCTGGGATTTATGGGTGGGTGTGCGACGAAGGGCTAAGGGTAGGCGCATTCGAACGATGTTGGAATGTGCTTAAGCCAACTGTTGAGCCATCCCCTGGAGCCACACTCCTTCCGGGGTTGCTGGCCAATCTGCGTGCCCTGCGTGGATGGCGCGGAGCAAGTCGCGGGTTTCCATGCAGGCACTCGCATAGCGATCCAAGGTGAGGAACAACACCGCCTGAGGTTCTGTCGCGCCAGTACGGCGTCGGTGCTCGTGCACCCCATGCATAAAGCCGGGGTCCGGCGCGGTCGGAGTGTCAATGGCGGGACCTGTACTGTTGATGGCCTCCAAAATCCTACGCTTACGTTCTGGTAGCGAGAGCGCCCGGAGCTCCTCTGGCCAGATAGATTTTCCGAGGTAAAACCCCTGCTTTCCGTAGCCTACCGGGAACTCCAGGCGCTCTGGTGTGGAGGACGGCAGTGCGTGAGCGAAGCGCACCGGGACGATAGGTGAATCGGTGTTGAGGGAGACATCGGCCCAGATGCTGCTGATTTTCTCCACCCGAGCCTCGCAGGAAAGCGCTCGTGTTCCTTCGACATGGACCAGGATCGACTTCTTCTGGGCCATCATTGCCGATGCCATCTGCGTTGCGAGCCCCAGGAGCGAGCTCTTGTCTGCCCGGTCGAAGTAGACGATGTTCTCTGGGTCGATGGCCCCCGGATACGAGAAGCTGTGGGCGATCAGCTTTCCGAGCCATCCCGTCTTGTGCTCTATCTTGGCGATGGTCACCACCACCCCATCGATCAGAGAGGATACTAGCATCGAGAAAAGCGGCGACTCGATGGCTACCTGGTGGTTCCCCAGAAAGACTATACTGCGCCCCCGGAGCTTCTGAAAATCCTCTGGTTCCTCTACCTCGACCTTGCCTACAAATCGCTCGGCCAGGCTCAGGTAGAGATCCGCGACTGGCGGTGTATCGCTCTTGAGCTGCTCTCTCCAGAACGCCCGCACTCTGGAGGTGTCGAGCTGTGGGGGGCTGGGGGAGCGCACCACCAAAGAGCCTCCATCCAGGTGAACCTTGAAGGTAAGACGCTCCATCGGTCGTCTCGGGCAGTGTGCCTCGCCTCCGCACAGGACAATCTCCGAAGGATGAACAGCGAGTTGCCGTCCCAGATGCTCTTTGATAGCCACCTGTGTCGCTACGTCCTCACCTGGGGTTGTCCGATAGGCTGCCTCGATGGTTCCTGGCAGCCAGTTGCTCGCCGCTACCGCCGTCAGATCCAAATGGCTCTCGTTCTCGTCTCCCACGGAGAGTGCTACGCCAGGGACAGGCCTCCGGTGCTGGAGGAATTCTCGTCGCTCTGGTCCTGGTGCTTGCCCCAATGGTCCCTTGGGGAATAGAGCCTCCACCAGCGTCAACTCTGCCCATACCGTATCCCCACGAAGGATCTGGAGATGGAACCTCGGGAAGCGCCTGTCCCCATCGAAGCCGTCCGGGCGAACCTCCACCCGTAGATTCCCCTCGGTTGGTACATCCCCGAAAATCCGCAGCGAAGGGATCTTGGCGGGGTAGGCCACAAGGTCGCTCTTGATCGATTCCCACCAGACACCCAGCCTGTCATGGGGGATAGCATGGGTGGTGGCGTCGAGAAGGCCAACGTTCAAGGTTCCTAGTGGAACACGAGAAGCGGAGAGATCCAGGATTGCAGTGGAGCCGCTGGGGCCCAAGGACCAAGAGCGGAGGAGCTGGAAAGAGGGGCCATGGAACAGACTGGCAGAAGCGTAAGGATCACTCTGAGGAAGCGCATCTTGCAAGAAGGGCCAAGGGCAGGGAGGAGCGTCTCGGTCCCCTACCAGAGCTTCTCCCTCGGCGGCGACCTCGAAGCGAGAGAGCTGGGCGCTAGCAGCCTCACGGAAGATCTCGAAGCGGACTCGGTAGCGGCCGTTGCCGAGATCCTCGGCACTATCACGGGTACGGAGAGTGCTGCGGACTGGAGCCCAGCGGCGGATGGTCACGTGTTCCAGAGCGCGTACCGGGAGTCCAGAGCAGCGTGCAGCAGCAGACGCTAGGCGATCTACCATGTACATAGCCGGAAGCGCAGGAACGGTGTAGGTTGGACAGTGGTCGGCAATCCACGGGTCGCGGTCCAAGGAGAGGAGGATCTCTTGGGCAGTGTCGCCTGCCGGGCGCTGCGGAGTAGGCTCTCCATCATCAACGATGCGCATGGCCAAGTGCGTCGCCTGGTAGATGCACATCCCGTCGACCCAGAGCCAGGCATCGGCGATGGCAAGAGCCCCGCGCTCGTCCCGATGGATGCGAGTGATTTCGATTTCGGTGGTGACCAGCTTGTTCTCCGGGACGACCTGGCCTCGGTACTTCCAGGTGAGCGTCTCGCCCAGGGCCAGGGGCTCGAAGCGAGGGCGATGCATGCCCCGATCTAGCCCTCGCTGGAGCATGTAGGCTTGCAAAAGCTGGATCATTGCCTCGATCCCGAGGGAGCCTGGCTGAACTGGATCCTGGTAGAAGTGGGCTTGAAAGAACCACTCGCCGGGGTCCACGTCCTTCTCGGCGCGCATTCTGCCGAGCCCCGCTGCACCACCCTCAGGCCAGTAGCCGGTCAGCCGGTCGATCATCCGCAGTTGGTTCCGAGCCAATCGTGCGCTGCCGCCGAAGAAACGAGCTGGTCGGGTCCGCAGATCGACCCGGTAGTCACTCTCCCGAATCAGCCATTCACGTTCCTTGTCGCCTACCGGGAGGCCCACCTGATTGGCCAGCGCCTCCGGGGGGAAGAAGCCGAAGACTGTCTTCATCTCGTGGACTAGCTCCTCTCCCTGGAGCGTCTGCACTTCGAAGCTAACGATCACCATGCCGGCAGAGCGCGACAGTGCGTTCAGCTTGGTCACCGTGCGAATCGTCCCTGCGCCGCGGCGCAGTTCCCGGTGCCAGATTGCGGTGCCGTCCAGGTTGCGGAAGCGCAGATCCTCCTCGCTCTCCCGAGTGATTCCGGTGGCGGAGGCGAGCCAACCACAGGGCTGGAGCGCCGCCTCCAGCAGAACGCAGTAGGGCATCGTCGGCGCTCCATTTTCGTCGAAATACCAGGCTTCCTTGGGGATGTCGTAGTGAGCCTCCACGATGGTTCCAGGCTGGACTACGTGGATTGGTCCATCGATCCGAGCAATGCGGGAGACGAAGTGGTACGGTGGTCCTGGCAGGCGCGGAGTACGGCGATAGCCGTCAAAGATACGGAACAGAGGGCCAAATGCCTCCGATGGGCGACCCCAGGCGCAGGCCATCAGGGAGCGGTAGTTGAAAGAGAATCCCTCATGGCTGGCCACCGGTTGGTTCTCGGGAGCCATTTCCATCAACTCGCGGATCCGATTCATGGGCCAATCCGGAGCCAGACGCATCCCCATACGCCTGCAGTGGAATGCCTTGAGCCCGTCAACAGTACAGAGCAGATCTGCATAGAGTGTTGGTAGAGGGCCGTCGATCACCTCATCGATGAAAAGCTCATAGACAAGCTCTCGGCTTGTCGGGATCACCTGGCCGCGGCACCGCAGCTTGTAGGTTTCATCCGGCACTGGTTCGAACGTCCATCCGTCAGCGTCGAGGCTGAATCCCATCGCCAAAAGGTAGAAGGCCATGGCTTGTTGGCACCCCTCGAACATCAGGGTTCCTGGCATGCAGGGGTCGCCTTTGAAGTGCCCCTCGAAGTACCAATCCTGGGGTGAGATCCGCTGCACGGCCCGGAGATACCCCCGACCCCAAGGCCCTCCTGACGGATCGAAATGTGTCACTTCGTCGAACAGTTGGAGTCTGCCAGCACCGATCCGCGGTGTCCTTACGTGGCTCTTTGCTCGGATGTGGGTGGCTCCGAAGCAATCCCAAGGGCGCCCGTCCGCCAGTGCATCCAGTGCCGCCCGCGAGTACGACGAGGGAACCCCAGGTGTCCGAGGGGGAGCCAGCCTAGGATTCTCCGTTCGCTCCCCGGTGGTTACATCCCACAGGATGCCCCCTGAGTTTGCCAGCTCCTCGTCGGTGAAGAACCCCGCTTGCCCATGCCTTACCGACAGCCGCACTTCCTCCCCTACCCGGCAGTCGTAGTGGAAGAAGAACAGTCGCACCTCCTCGTGCTTCGCATGCCCGTCGATGTGGATGTCGTAGCGCAGCGTCTCTCCCGGCCTCGGCAGTCGTCCATGGTAGCGAAGATCGCAGCCTAGTAGGCGGTAGATCCGCTTGCCTCGGTTGAGGAAATCGACACCCATCCACGAGATGAGAAGCAGATCTGCCTGCCCTGCCTCGATCATAATCCCCCCTGGCATATGCCCCTCGTGGAGAAACCAGTCGTCCCACTTAACGTCCGTCTCGGTCCAAATTGTTCCTGTGCCCAGAACCCCAGGTTCTGCGTCGATCCCTATGACCCGATCCGCCAACAGCAGAGGAGGCATGGGCATACGCACCTGCCGTTCGTAGCCATCTTGCTGCTCAAATAGGGGACCGAAATGCCGGGAGATCTTGCCGGAGGCCAGTTCTTCTAGGTCTTGGCGGGAGAATCGTGGACCTACGGGACCCTCCGACCCTCTCTCCCGGCTAGGTCGAAGGGAGGGCGGAAGGGGGATAGGCATGGCGAAAGCTTGACCCCGCTGGTCCTGTGCTCCCGGTTGGACCAAAGGAACATGGGTCACTTCAGCTTTGGGCACAGCCGCAGGGGCTG
>JANWXX010000094.1 GCA_025057345.1 Polyangiaceae bacterium
TGTTGCCCATTTCCTCACGCCCGATGGCACGGACCCCAAGATCGACAAATTCGAGCTACCCTGACCGTGTGCTCCGGTGCCTTCTCGCCTTCGCCTTCGCCCTTACGGCCTGCGACCGCACTCCCTCCCACGGTCACCACGAATCCCAGAGCCACCTCACCACGACAGCGTTGGGCGATCCTCTCGCCGAGGTTGCCTGGCTCCATGGTGCTGCGGGCCCCTGGGCTGTCGCGGGTTACCGAATGGGAAAGTTTGCCCTCAAAAGACTTGATCTTCCTCGCCAAAGCTTTGACCTTGAGGTCACCCACCGGGGGCCCCTGGAACCCCAATATGCTTGCGTTGCCGACGGGGCTTCTGCTGCCACCGGGGCCAGCCTGGGCAAGGTCAACCTCCGCCTTGAAGAGGCTCCGGTCGACGGCGTTGTCACTATCTACACACGGAAATCCACCGGCCAATCCGTGAAGCTTCGTCCCACCGAGGCATTCAAGAAGCGCTTTCTTGGCGTGCCTCGTACCGAGCTTGTGAGGGCGGGTGCGCAGGTTCTCGCGCTCCGGGATGACGAGATCTTCGAGGAAGTGAGGTAGCCGCCGGCAAGAGGGATGCGAACGCTCCAGGAACGATGACCTGGCTGAATGCCTGAGTTTAGGCGATGATCAACGAGCGGTGCTAGGACATAGGGGTCCACGCGGACCTGCTGACCCGGTTGTTCCAAGCGGTCGGGGAGCCAGCGTACGTTCTTCGTGGTAGAGGCAAATGTCCTCCTTCTCTTCCGCCCTATTCATCTACGATGCTCCGCCAAGCCACTGCCCTCGCGCATCCCAACATTGCCCTGGCCAAATACTGGGGGAAGGTTCCCGGGAGTGATAACGCTCCCGCGGTCCCCAGCCTCTCGGTCACCCTTGCCGGGATGGCTACCACCACCACCGTGATCTTCGACGAAGGCTTGGCGCACGATCTCTTCGAGCTGAACGGGGCTTCGGCGGACGAACCCTCCCGCCAGCGGGTGGTTGCCCTCCTAGATGAGGTGCGTTCCGAGGCGAACCTCTCGCTTCGAGCCCGAGTGCACTCCCGCAATGACTTCCCAACAGCGGCGGGGCTGGCATCGAGTGCCTCAGGCTTTGCGGCTCTGGCGGTGGCGGCCCGGGCAGCGGCAGGTTTGCCGTCGGATCCCGCTTGGGAGAGCCACTTGGCCCGCCGCGTCTCCGCTTCTTCGGCCCGCTCCCTCTTCGGGGGCTATGTGGAGCTTCCGGCGGGGGAGGAGGGGCAACAGCGATTCCTCCCGGCGAAGCCGGTAGCCCCTCCGGGGGCGCTACCGCTGCGGGTTCTTGTGGCCGTCACCACCGAGCGAACCAAAGAGACGCTCTCCACCCGTGGAATGAACCATACGGCTCAGACCAGCCCTTACTACCGCGCATGGGTTGAACATGCCCACCGGCTCTTTGCTCGAATCCGCGCCGCAGTGCTGGCCGGAGATCTGGAGGCACTGGGGGTGGCTGCGGAGGAGAGCGCTCTGGCGATGCATGCATCAGCCATCGCAGCAGCACCCGGGGTGATCTACTGGCTAGGAGTGACAGTGGAGATTTTGGCAACGGTGCGGGAAATGCGATCCTCAGGGCTTGGGGCTTGGTTTACTATCGATGCAGGGCCTCACGTGAAGGTACTCTGTGCCCCTGCGGACGAAGCAAGAGTCAAGAAGGTGCTAGAGGCTATCCCCGGAGTGCTCCGGGTGCTCATCGCGAGCCCCGGTGAGGGGGCCCGGAGGGTCGACGGGGCACTCCTTTGATTGCCTCAGCTCCTGGGAAATTGGTCCTTTCCGGCGCCTATGTGGTGCTGGATGGTGCCCCGGCGGTGGTGACCGCCGTGGATCGCCGTGCCACCGCCGATGCCTCCCGGCGAGCTGAGTTTCTCAGTCCTGAATTGCGAGCGGCCTTTGGGGATGGAGCTCCCTTCGTGGACAGTAGCCCAATGCGCCAGGGTGGCAGGAAGCTAGGGCTGGGCTCCAGTGCAGCGGTGTTGGTGGCTGCCTTGGGAGCACGCTCGCTGGCCTTGGGGCGTCTTCTGGATGATCAGGAACGCCACCGTATTGCCGAGCGGGCCTACCAAGCCCACCGGCTGGCCCAGGGGGGGGGGAGTGGTATCGACATCGTAGCGGCTACCTACGGGGGGACTTTGCTCTGCCGTGTCAATCCGCCCCATGTTCCCCGCTGGGAGCGTCTTCCCTTGCCTTGCGGGCTCACCCTGGAAGCCTGGATCTGCCCTGAGAGCGCTTCCACTTCTGCGCTTCTGGAACCCATTCGTACCCTGCGCCGTGTAGCCCCTGCCCGTTACGCTGCTCTCACGGCACCTGCCTTCCGGGGTGCCCTTGCTGTCGAACGAGCGCTACACACGGGGAGCCTACAGCAGCTCTTGAATGGCTTGTTGGTCCAGGCGGAAGCTATGCTGGCGTTGGGCGAGGTGACGGGTGTCCCCATCTTTCCCCCTTACCTTCGCATTCTCTTTGATCGGCGCCCTGCCGGGACGGTGGTGGCGCAATCTGGTGCTGGCGGTGGTGACATTGCACTCTACTGGGGGTACGAACCGAGCCCAGCTTTCTGGCGTGCAGAGGCTCGTGGGCTCGGCTTGGAGCTGCTCCCACTCTCCTTCGAAGCTGAGGGGCTGCGGGCTGAGGCGCCAGCCTTTGTCTGGTACCGATAAGCTCCCGGCGATGGTCATGGAGGCGACACGGAAGGAAGGTGCTGCCGTAGCAGTACGTAGGTCGAGGTCGTTGGCCACGGCATCGATGCTCTGAAGCAGTCGGTCGAAGTTGAGTGAAATCGTGACCTCGCTGACGGGGAAGCTAAGGCGCCCCTTCTCGATCCAGAAACCACCAGCGCCCCGGCTGAAGTCGCCGGTGACCGGGTTGAAGCCAAACCCCATCATTTCGGTGACGTAAAGGCCCCGAGGGGTGTTGGCCACCAGCTCGTCGTGGCTCATCGCACCGGGTAGCATCAAAAAGTTGGACGTGGTTTCCCCCACCCCTCCAGAGGCTCCTCGGGATGCGCTGCCGGTGGGGGCACGCCCTAGCTTCCGAGCGCTGTAACTATCGCAAAGGTAGGTCCGTAGGATCCCTTCTTCGATCACCACATTGCGCCGCGCCGGGAGCCCCTCGCCATCGAAGGGTCGAGAGCCGGGAGCCTGCGGGATCAGCGGGTCATCCACCACGGTGATCAGTGGGCTGGCGACCACCGTCCCTTCTCGCCCGACGAGGTAGCTTGATTTCCGCCAGATGGATCCCCCCATGACTACGCCGGCAAGCATCCCAAGGATGGAGCGAGACACATCGGGCCCGAAGATCACTGGGGCCTCGCAGGTGGGCACCTTGCGGGCTCCGAGGCGGGCCAGGGTACGGCGAGCAGCTTCCTCGCCGACCGATCGAGGGTCGTCAAGCCGGGCGATAAAGCGATGGGCCGTCCAGTGATAGCCTCGGCGCTTCTTGCCTCCCTCGTCGTCGGCGACAGGTACGACCGATAGGGAATGGTACGATCCCTTGTACCCTCCTCGAAAGCCCGAGGAGAGTACCAACCCAAACCCACCGGTGGTACGACAGAAGGTTGCTCCCTCGCTGTTGGTGATCTGTGGGTTGTAGCGGAGCGCCGCTTGCTCTCCGGTGCGAGCCCAGGCGATGGCAGTAGCCGCATCGAGAGCGCTACTCGTAGGATCAAAGGTCTGGAGATCCGCCCCGGCCCCTCGAAGTAGCAGGTCTGGATCCGCAGGACCGGCGAAAGAGTCTTCCTGGCTGAGATCGGCCAACTCCAGGGCATCAGAGACGAAGCGCTCAAGACCCTCCGGTGAGAGGTCACTGGTGGAAGTGAGGGCGACCCGCCGGTTCTTGATCACTCGCAGGCCGACCGCTCGGTGCCCAGCCTCCTCGATCAGCTCTGGCTCGCCCTTGCGGACCTTCGCTGACAGCTCGTTACCCGAGCGGGCGATGCACTCGGCAATATCAGCCCCCCGGCGGAGGGCGCGCTGCACCAGGTCGTCGGCAAGATCTATGAGGCGGTCGATCTCAGAATCGTTCATTGTGGCAGGGAGGGTGCCCCCCCCTCCGGAGCCGGTCAACCTCGACGCGAGGCCAGCGAAAACAAACGCAGTTCCCGTGTAGTCCAGGCAATGCCTGCCAACAGGCAGAGGAGGAACCAGAGAACCGCCTGACCCACGGGGCTCCCCGGCAGGGGCTCCGCAGAACCTCCCCGATGGACCTGGGTATAGGTACCATACAACGAGAGTCGCCGCGCTAGTACCCCCACCACCACCGCTGCCAAAGCCAGAGGCACCACCCCTAGGGGGAGCAGCGCCATCAGTCGGCGTCGGCGTACTTGGGCCGCCCCCACTGCGAACCCTAGCGGGACCACAGCGATATTCAGCAAGACCGCCACCAGCATCACGGCTGAGGGTAGGTGCCGCCCATCCAGTAGGTACGCAAAGCTCCAGTCAGTGGCATAAGCCAGGAAGTATCCAGACATGGGGCCAAAGATCAGGAAAGAGAAGAGCACCACTACCGCCAGCGATCGGGTGGCTCCAAGAGACCCGGCGGCTCGGGTCAGCTCCTCCCCGGCGGCCCAGGAGAACAGCACTCCGATAGAGAACCCCACGAGAGGGACGATGTAAGCCGGCACGGTTGGTGCCTATAGCACAGGGGAAAAAGAAGCGTGGCTTCCTGGCTGGCAGCCCCGGACAGGCGCGGCTACATAGGCCGCTCATGGATGCAGACTACCTGAAGGAACTGCTTGGGCGGGTCGCTTCCGGGACAACCCCTGTGGAGGAAGCCCTGAACGCCCTGCGAGATCTACCTTACCGGGATATTGGCGCCGCTCGCGTCGACCTCCACCGCGCCTTGCGTCAAGGTATCCCTGAGGTGATTCTTGGCGAGTGGAAATCTGCAGAGCAGATTATTGCCATCGCTCGGGAGCTGCTCCGCCATCGTCAAAGCGTGATGATCACTCGCCTAGCCCCCGAGAAGGCTGTTGCTGTGTGCGAGGCTCTCCCTGAACTCCGTTACAATCCCGTCGCTCGCATTGCCAGCTACGAGGTTTCCCCCCCTGCTCCAATTTCTGGGCGCCTCGCCGTGGTCACTGCGGGCACCGCCGACATCCCCGTCGCTGAGGAGGCCGCAGAGGTCGCCCGCCTCGTTGGCCTCCAAGTCGCTCGCTTCTTCGACTGCGGCGTTGCTGGTCTCCATCGCCTGCTGGATCACCGCGAGGATCTGATGCGCATGGATGTCATCATCGCCGTCGCCGGCATGGAAGGGGCTCTCCCCAGCGTGCTTGGCGGCCTTGTCGCCTGCCCGGTGATCGCTGTACCCACGAGCATCGGCTACGGTGCTCACCTCGGTGGCCTCGCTCCCCTCTCCACCATGCTCACCACCTGCGCCTCCGGTGTCGTCGTCTGCAACATCGACAACGGCTTCGGTGCTGCCGTCGCTGCTTATCGCATCCTCGCACATTCTCGTAACTGATTCATCAGAACACCATGGCTCACGAAGGACACAACCACGAGCACCATTGCGACTACGCTCATGCGCCCAACCACCGCCATGAGCATGACCATGACCATGAGCATCCTGCGGCGCGGGCGGAACCACTGGCAGAGGGAGCAGGGGCGGGGAAGGTGCTCTTCCTGGATGCTTTCAGCGGAATTGCCGGCGATATGACTATCGCAGCGCTCTTGGACCTCGGGGTGCCCCTCTTGGTGGTGGAACGGGCTATAGCGAGCCTCCCTATCGAGGGCTTCCATATACACCGTGACCACATTCACCGGAGTGGGATCGTGGCCGCACGGTTTGACGTACACCTGGACGCTCCGCAACCAGAGCGTACCTACCAGAACATCGACGCCATGCTGGCTACGGCTTCCCTGGCTAGTCCGGTCAAGGCGCTGGCCCGGCAGATCTTTCGGAGGTTGGCAGAGGCGGAGGCCGAGGTCCACCGGATGCCGCTGAACGAGGTGCACTTCCACGAGGTCGGAGCCGTGGATGCTATCGTCGACATCGTAGGTGCAGCAGCCTGCTTCGTATACTTGGGGGCAGACGTGGTAGCCTCTCCCCTGCCCATGGGACACGGCTTGGTAAAGGCGCGCCATGGCGTCTTGCCCCTGCCTGCGCCTGCTACGGTGCTCTGTCTCAAGGGGGTTCCCACGTACTCCGTTCCGCTGGAGGCGGAGCTGGTAACGCCTACCGGAGCTGCCATGGTGGCCACGGTGGCGAAGCGCTTCGAGCGATGGCCCTCCTTCGCTCCGGAGCGGGTAGGTTGGGGGGCCGGATGGCGCGAACTCCCCGATCGTCCTAACCTACTGCGGGCGGTGCTCGGGGCCGAGCCCGCAGGGGGCATTGTTGCGACCGGATCGCATGTGATCCTGGAGGCCAACATCGACGACATGACCGGAGAGCTGGCAGGGCATACGATCGAAGCCCTGCTGGGAGCAGGGGCACTGGACGCCTGGGCCACGCCGATCACCATGAAAAAAGGGCGCCCCGGGTTGATGCTCTCGGCGCTTGCGGAGGCCTCCTCCGCAGACATGATAGCCACGGTGATGCTGCGAGAGTCTACGACTCTCGGAGTCCGTCGCCTCGGGGCTAGTCGCACAGAGCGTCCTCGCCGGATCGACCTCGTGGAAACTCCTTATGGGCGCATCCCCGTCAAGATCAGTGAAGGGCCCTACGGGCCTCCGACGGTAAAGCCCGAGTTTGATGCCTGCGCCCGCGTGGCCGCCGAGCATGGCGTCCCGGTTCGGGAGGTGCTCGCCGCGGCCTTGGCCCGGAGCCGATGAAGCGCGTCCTGTCTCCCCCGCACCTCTCCCCCCGCGATCTGGATGACTACCTGCGTCGGGGTTGGTTCCGTGTCGGGCAGACCCTCATCACCTGTCGGGCGCTCATCGCTCAACAAACCTTGCTAAGTACTGTCTGGACTCGTACCGACCTTCACCAGTTTCGCTTCAAGCGCAGTCTTCGTCGGGTGATGCACCGGGTGGAAGCGCGCTTCGATGTCGCTCTGGGCCCTGCTTGCATCGACGACGAGCACGAAGCGCTCTATCAGCGTTACCTCGGTACCGTCCGGGGATCCCGCGCACGCTCCCTGAACCAGTTTCTCCTCGACGGTGAGCCCGACCGGGGGCTCTTCCAGACTTGGGAAGTCTCCGTCCGCGAGGAAGGCAAGCTGGTTGCCTTCAGCCTTTTCGACCTAGGGGATGAGAGCCTCCAGAGTTTGCTAGGTGTCTACGAGCCTCGCCTGGCGCGTTATGGCCTTGGTTTCTACACCATGCTGAAGGAAGTCCAGTTTGGTGTAGAGAGTGGGCGCCGCTATTTCTATGCTGGTTACGTCCTGCCGGGGGAGCCCATGATGGACTACAAGCTCCGCACCGGGCACATCTGGTTCCTCGACGATCGTGCGAACCGATGGCGCCCCTGGAGCGAATACTCCCCCCTGCTCTATGTGCCACCGGTCGAACGCCTGCGAGCAGCTCTCGACGAAGTACTCCGGCGCCTGACCCTCCTCCGGATCCCTGCTCGCCCTCTCCTCTACCCGATGTTCGAGCTACCGGCCCACACCCCCTCCCTCAGCATGTGTCTTGACCAGCCCTATGTCCTCGAGTGCCTCCCGGAGCGCCATCCCGTGGCTGCTCTGCTGGTCACCTGGGACATTGACTCGGAATCCTACGCTCTCGTCCATGCCCTGCGCGCCGTCGCCTGTGCCAAAGACCAACCTCACGAGGAGGTCGGGCTTCTCGTCGTTGTCGAGCAGCACTCCTTCGGCCACGACCTCGACGCCCTCCTCCAGCACCTCCAAGAGGTCGCAGAGGCCCCCTGGGAAGGCTGAACCCCGGAAATCCCTCCACACGAGTATTGAAAATCATTTTCATAAGTGCCAGCATTCCAAGGGATGCGGAACGTCGCAAGTGTGGTGTGGCTGAGGTTGGTGCTTGGGTTGGGGGGAAGCTTTTTGGGGTGTGGGGAGGAAGACCCGGCACCTCCTCCAGAAACCAAGGCATTTCCTTGGGCAGAGGCGCAGCAGGCGATCACTACCTACAAGGCGATCGCCTATGGGGTGTATGGAGAGAGTGTGGCGGGGGCCAAGAAGCTTCAGTCGGCGGTGGATGCGTTCGTGGCTGCGCCGGATGAGGCGAAGCTAGCGGCAGCGAAGCAGGCATGGATCGATGCAAGGATCCCATACAACCAGAACGACGTGTTTCGGTTCTATGGGGGGCCTATCGATCACGAGGAAACTGGGCCGGAGGGGGCCATCAATGCATGGCCTCTGGATGAGAATTTCATTGACTACACTCGGGATGAACCCAACGCTGGGATTATCAACCACCCTGAGAAATTCCCGATCATCGACGAGGCGCTGATCGAAGAGCAGAACGAGCAAGGGGGGGAGAAGAACATCTCATCTGGCTTTCATGCGATTGCCTTCCTGTTGTGGGGTCAAGATGACGAGACTGCAGGGACAGGCCCCGGGAAGCGCCCCTTCACCGACTTCGTGGACGGTGGTACCGCGACCAACCAGGCAAGGCGGCGAGCATACCTGAAGGCAGCGGCAGCCCTTCTGGTCAAGCACCTGGAGCAGGTCGAGGCGGCCTGGAAGCCGGGCATCGTGGACAACTACGCTGCTAACTTTGGGGTCAAACCTTCAGCGGACAGTACTACGGGGGATGGAGTCAAAGACGCCCTCGCTCGGATGATCCGGGGTATAGGCTCCATGGCCAAAGCGGAGCTGGCCGGAGAGCGGATGACGGTAGCTTTCAAGAATCGCTCCCAGGAGGATGAGCACTCCTGCTTCAGCGATACCACCTGGTTTGACCTCCGGGACAATGCTCTGGGCCTCCAGAACGTATGGCTGGGACAGTACCGGGGGCAGAAGGTCGGTCCTGGGTTGGACGTGGTGTTCCGAGCGGTGGATGCCCCCCTCGCCGACACCATCACCAGGGACCTAGCCACCGCCGTCGACAAGCTCACCTCCCTCGCTGCTGCCAACGATAGCTTGCCCTTCGATGTGATGCTCGCAGAACCGGACGGCTCTCCGGCGCGCGTTGAGGTGCTCGAGGTCATCAAGGCGCTCCGCAGCGCTGCGGATGGCCTCTCCCTGGGGGCCGCGCGTCTGGGGTTGACCATTTCCCTGGAACAGCCCAGCGAAGAGCTATAACTGGCGCCCCAATGACCCCCCATGCTGTTCTCCTTTGGCTCCTGGTGGCGCTGGTGCTCGCGGCCTGTGAAGGCGAGGAGCCCGGAGCTTCGCCCCCTACAGACGACCCTACGGAGCCCTTCTCGGGGGGCAATGCCACAGTCTTCGATGTATCGACTGCGGCGTTTTCTCACCCGGTCCCGGGGCTCTCTCCGGAGCGAGAGGAAGAGTTCTTCGTCGGCAACGCGCTGTTCAACCGGGGCTGGGTCACGGCCCCCGCCTCGGTCGTGGACATGGACGGGCTGGGTCCCTTGTACAACGCCACCAGCTGCTCCGGCTGCCACTTCAAGGACGGCCGGGGACGGCCCCCCGAGAAGCCCGGAGAAAGGTTTCTCTCGCTGCTGCTTCGCCTTTCTACACCAGGGATCAGCGAGTACGGTGCCTCCCTTCCCGAGCCCACCTACGGGGGGCAACTCCAGGGGTCTGCTATCCTGGGGGTGATCCCAGAGGGAGAGGCTCGGGTCACCTACGCCGAGATCTCTGGTACCTACGGTGACGGCGATCCTTGGGCTCTGCGTGTGCCTACCTACACCATAGAAAATCTAGGGTATGGCCCCCTGCACCCACAGACTATGGTATCGCCCCGGGTTGCTCCTCAGATGATCGGGCTAGGTCTGCTGGAAGCGATTCCGGAAGCATCCATCCTGGCATTGGCGGATCCGGATGATCGGGACGGAGACGGGGTTTCTGGGCGACCCAACCGAGTTTGGGATGTGGCTGCGCAGCGGACGGTACTGGGGCGCTTTGGTTGGAAGGCCAATCAACCCTCGCTGCGTCAACAGACGCTGGGGGCCTTCAACGGGGACATGGGAATCACCTCCTCCCTCTTCCCTGGGGATCACTGTACGGAGGCCCAGCTCACCTGCCGGGAGGCCAAGAACGGCGGGGAACCGGAGCTCCGCGAGGAGTTCGCTGACGCGGTCGTGCACTATACCAGAACCCTAGCGGTCCCGGCCCGACGTCGCTGGAAGGAGGAGGAGGTTCGCCGGGGCAAGGAGCTTTTTGCTCAGGCTCGGTGCACCTCGTGCCACACCGAGCGGTTCACTACCGGTGCTTATCCGGAGGTCCCAGAACTGGAGAATCAGCCGATCCGCCCGTACACGGATCTTCTCCTGCACGACATGGGGGAAGGGTTGGCGGATGGTCGCCCAGACTACGAGGCCACCGGCTCCGAGTGGAGAACGCCGCCGCTCTGGGGGATTGGCCTCTTCCACGCCGTGAATCGCCACACTTACTACCTCCACGACGGCCGTGCTCGCAATCTCGCCGAGGCCATCCTCTGGCACGGAGGCGAGGCGCAAGCCTCCCGGGATGCCTTCGTTCGTATGCCTCGTGGGGACAGGGAAGCCCTCCTCGCCTTCCTGGGGTCACTATGAATAAGCCGTTCTCTCGAAGGAGTTTCTTCCAGGCAGTCCTTGGGGCAGGCACCCTGCTCCCGCTCGGATCCCTTGCGGCACAGGGGTGCTCGGAAGAGGCCCCCATGTCCCAGGATCGAGGGGAGGTGTTGGCCTCCTTCGTGGATAGAGTGGCGCTGCCCATGATGAAAGCACTTCGGACGGAGGCCGAGGATCTGGCAGGTGCCCTGGAGGCGTTTGCCACCAAGCCCTCGGGAGAGGCGCTGAGCGCGGCCCGGGCTCGCTGGTCCTCGGCGCGTGGTGCGTTCCGCAGGACCGATGCCTTCGGAATCGGGCCGGCAGATGACATCGCGGTGACTGGGGGCATCCTGGACGAACCGACGGACCTGGCCAAGCTGACAGCGCTCGCGGCGACCAGCCCTCCGCCAGACCTTCCCCGGGTCCAAAGCTCCCCTGCGAGCACCCGGGGGTTTCTTGCCATCGAGGCGTTGCTCTTCGAGGTGGGCACCGCCGATGAGGTGCTGCTTGCGCGCTTCACCGATCCCACAGAGGGGCCAGGACGCTGCGCGCTGACGGCCGCGCTCGGAGCTGACCTGCGAGGCAAGCTGACGGCGGTAGCGGACGCATGGACAGCGGGGAACTTCGGCGAGCAGCTCCGCACCGCAGGCAAGGGTAGCACCACCTTCCGGGCCCAGCGCGACGCTTTCGACCTGCTCCTTAACCGGACGCTGTTCGTCGCCGACCGGATGCTGAACATCGCCCGTAAGAGCTCCGGCCTTACCAAGAACGACCCCGCAACTCCCACCACCGACCGCAGCGACCGGACGCTCTCCGATCTGGCGGACGACCTTACTGGCATCGAGGCCGTCTATACCGGGGTCTGGGAGGGGCAAGGGGGGCCATCCATCGGCGCCATCGTGGCCGAGGAAAACAAGGGCGCGGACCAGGCCATGCGAGTGGCGATAACAGGCGCCCGGGCGGCTCTCGAAGCCTTCGCTCCCCCGCTCCGGGAGGCGGTGGCAGCCCGCGCGGCGGAGGTGGATGCCCTCCTCCAGGGAATGCGTCCGGTGCGCCGCACCTTGGCGACGGAGGTCTTCAACGCACTGGGGATCAGCGTTGGAATCAGCGACAAAGACGGCGATTGAGCGGGCCCTCCAGGAGCCAGTCGACGGCGCTTCGCTGGCGGCATTCCGGATGATCTTCGGTACGCTGCTGGCAGTGGCGGCGGCACGGTTCCTCGCAACAGGGATGGTGCAAGAGCACTACCTGACGCCGCGGGTGTTCTTCCCGATGGGCGAGCTTACCTGGCTACGACCGCTGCCCGGCTGGGGCATGTACGGGGTGTGGGGGGTTCTGGTGCTCCTGGGGGGGATGATCGCGGTGGGCCTCGTCACCCGCGCCGCCGCCGCTCTGTTCTGTCTCCTCTTTACCTATGCCCATGCCATCGACAAGACTCATTACCTCAACCACTACTACTTGGTTTCCCTCCTGACGGCGCTGCTTGCCATCCTTCCCGCCGGGAACCTCTGGTCTCTCGACGCACTTCGCTCGGGGCAGGTGCAGGCGACCGCCCCTGCCTGGACACTCTACCTGCTTCGTTTCCAAGTGGGTTGTGTCTACTTCTTCGGCGGTGTCGCCAAGCTCAAGGGGGACTGGTTGTTCCGGGCGCAACCTCTCAAGATCTGGCTCCCGGCGGCCCAGGATACCCCCCTCATCGGCCCCCTCTTGCGCCTCCCCGCCACGCCCTGGCTCATGAGCTGGACCGGCGCTCTCTATGACCTCACCATCCCCTTCCTCCTCCTCTGGTCCCGCTCGCGCCCCTTCGCTTACCTTGCTCTTGTGATCTTCCATACAGTGACCGGGGCGCTCTTCAACATCGGGATGTTTCCCCTGTTCATGGTGGGGGCCTCACTGCTGTTCTTGCCCCCTTCCTGGCCACGCTTCCGCCTTCCCCCGCAAACCACTCTCCTTGACAAACCGAGGGGAGGCGGTCCTCGATGGGTGCTGGTGGTGTATGTTGTGGTCCAGGTGCTGTTGCCGCTGCGTCACTGGATCTACCCGGGAAACGTGCTCTGGACGGAGGACGGGTTTCGCTTTGCCTGGAACGTCATGCTTATCGAGAAGACTGGATCCGCCGAATTCACCGTGGTGGATCGCATCACCGGAAGGCGGGAGTACGTCCGTAACCGGGATTACCTCACGCCACTCCAGGAGAAGGCCATGGCAGCTCAGCCGGATCTGCTCCTCGCCTTCGCTCACCACCTGGCCCGCGAGCATCGGACCCGAGGGCGCGACGTGGCAGTGTACGTGGATGCCTTCGTCTCTCTCAACGGCCGCCCTCCCGCGCGGCTGGTGCCCCCAGACCTCGACCTGACCTCGATCCGGGAGGGATGGGGGCCTCGGTCTTGGATCCTCCCTCTCCCTTGCGTCGGCGTTACATCCTCTTGAAGCTTCAAGAGCGGTTCCTTGTCCTGGGGGGAGAAAGTACCTGCTAGCCGCCAGTTCCTCCGTTGGGTGTCTCCTTCGTCCGGCTACGCGCCTGCTTCCTCGTCGCGTACTTCGGTCTTCTCATCTCGCCAGGCCGCCCTCGGTCCCTCGCTCCTCCTAGCACGCTCTCGGCCACCCTTCCTGCGCTCCAACGCATGCCCAGCTGATTGCTTTGGGGATGTGCCGCCCGCAACGCCACCAACGCCTCAACAACCAACTTCAACGACTGCCTCTCCACCTCGACCCCCGTTCGTCGCACTGGACCAAGGGTTCGACCCCACAACCCTTCCGACTCGCCCACTTTGGCTGTATTTGAAATTGATCTTCATAATCTTTGACTCCTGCTACAAGGGGTTTAAGGCAAGGACGCC
>JANWXX010000095.1 GCA_025057345.1 Polyangiaceae bacterium
AAGCGAAGCGACGCTCTGCGAGGAGCCCGTGGAGGTGGTGGGCGAGGAGGGGGAGGAGCTGGTGATGCTTTGCTGTTTGGCTTCAGCCTGGCCTTGGTGGCGTACATCCTGCTGGCTGTGGTGGAGGGAGCGGTGCGGGCGGAGCATGGGGCAGTGAAGATCGACGAAGAGCAATCAACTTACCACGTGGGCAACGAGATCGTGCGCTCTGGGGGAGATGATGGTGCTGATGCCTGCGGAGGCGTGGGAGGCCTACGAGAGGAGGCCGCAGAAACGGTGGTTAACCGTCGGATCCACGGACTTCCCCAGACAAAGCGAGGGTGAGAATGAGGGTATCCAGATGACCTTCGAATGGCTCGTCACTACAACCCAGTCTTCGTACGCCGGCTTATTGAAAGGGCTGCCCCTGCTGGGAGGGATACTGCCGTTCGCAGGGTGACCCAGGCTGCTTATGAGGCAAACCTTCAACCTCTAGCTGAGGTTTTCTGGCAGGTCCATGAGAAGGCGATCTCTGATCCGCAGTGCTTTGAGTGAGAACGTGGTCAGTACGAAGCTTTGCTCAGAGCTAGGATCCTCCCCGTGGGTTACCACGAACGATGGTTCTTCTTTATGAACCCGTTCTTTTGCTCGGCTTCGTTTGCCGGAGATGCCTCAGTCCTCTGCAACAGTGCTCGAGAGGGCCATGTCTGCTGCCTCGTGCAGGCATCTCGATCCAGGCAGCGTTCACCTCACCTTCTCTATCCAAGCTAGCGGTAAGATTCGTCTAATCTCTGGAGGAGACGATCCAGATCGCTCCCTTCGATGGAAATGATCTAACCTTTGAGCGTGTGCTGAGAGCTGGACGCTGAACTTTATGGGACCACTGCCTCAGCCACCTCGATCTCGACAGGGATCTTCCATAGGTTGACGGCTGCGATATCCAGCCGGATCCTCCCGACCGTTGGGTCAAACTGGTACCTGCGCCAGAGGCTGTGCATTGCTGTTCGGAGGTTCCTGAGCTTGCAGCCACGGACTGAAGCAAACGGCCCCTGAAACGCCCCAGGCCCGCGAGCCCGTACTTCGACTAGAACCAGCAGTGGGCCCTGACGTACAAGCAGATCAACCTCCAAACGACCAAGGTGCAAGTTCCTCCCCTCGATCTGGAACCCTCGAGTCCAGTAATAATCAGCAGCTACCTGCTCGGCTCGGGTACCGATACGTCGCCGATCAGATGGGCGGCCACTCAGTTGAGGTTGTTCTCCACGCCGCAATTACCGCTCTTGTCACACTTGTCAGCAAGGCTGGCTGCCGTCGGAGCCTGAGGGCATACACCGGGCTTGTAATTGACCCGCTTGGTGGCCGGATCGATGTCGCTGTCCTTAACGCAGTAAGAACCGCTGAGGTTACCGCTGCCTTGAGCTACGGCTGCGCCAAGGTCAAGCTCAGGAAAGGGGGTGCAGGTGAAACCTGAGGGGCAGTCACAATAGCGGGCATCCGGGTCGGGCCCTGCGCAGCGGCAGGAACAGTAAACAACATCCTTCGCTTGGCGGGTAGTGCATTGCGGCAATACGCTGACCTGGACGAGTTCGGCCGTGTCACCACTGGAGCCTGGAATATGGCACATCTGTGCCTGCTCCTCTGAGGAGATCCCGCTTCCGGGAATGGTAACACTGCCATCTTGGGCACGCTGCTGAGCATAATTTTTGGCCTTGTCGGCGAGGGCTTGGTCCTGGCCAAGAGGGCAGCTTACACGACCTCGGAAATGGTTGACCAAGCACACCCGGGTCTCGCATTGAAACGAGCGGGACTCGATGTTGACTTCGCTGGCAGAGAAACCAGCAAACCGAGGCAAATACTCGTCTTCGGGGATGCACGGATCACCGACACCGCCGCTCTGACAACCCCCGGCAAAGGGGCCGAGGCAGGAAAACAGGGCGGACAAAACAATGATCTTGCGGAGAATCATCGTGCGGAGCTCTCGTAGGAGGGTAGAAGCAGGGGATGATGCCCAACGCAAGGTAGTCGAGCTCCTTGCATGCGGTCAACGCTCTTTCCTAGGGCGTCGTTGTACCTTGACACTAGCGAACCCTTCTCCCTAGCATCTCCAACTCTGAATGCTGCTGTTCTCCCTAGTCCCATCCTCTCCCTGGTTTCCGTGAGTCAACCATTTTTCAATCACTCTAAAAAGAGGGGCGGTGAGGTGGCTCACTCCATCAAAATGTCCGCCAGATTCCTGGGGGAAATATGGTAGCCTGGCGCAGTAGGGTGCCGTGGCCTCAATCTGCTGGAACCTCTTGTTCTGGCTGCCCTGGCATCTCAGAGATGGGTCGGATCTCCTCGAATCGTCGAAAGTGAGAAGGACGATGTTGAACCGGTTGGCACGTGTACTCCTGCTGGTCTCCCTGGCGTCTCTAGTACCGGTAACCTCGACCAACGAGGTCCAGGCTCAGGGTAAGCCCATAGCTGGCAAGAAGGACGACAAGAAGGACGCTGGCAAAAAGGGTGACAAGAAGGACGACAAGAAGGACGCTGGCAAAAAGGACGACAAGAAGGATGCCGGCAAAAAGGATGGCCCTGTCGAAGTCGATCTTGATGGAGGGGGTGACAAAAAGCCTGCTGACAAGGGTCCAGTTGTTGCCGGTGAGCCCACGGAGGAGGCTGCCACGGCTACCCGGCTCTTCGAAGCAGAGAAGTGGGCTGAAGCTGCGCTAGCGCTTAATCGGGTCTACCGGGGTGAGACGGGTGACGACGACGGGAACAAGCAGATCGCCCAGTACAACCTCGCTGTTGCTCTCTATCGGCTCCAGTTCTACCAGTACTCCTACACAATCTTTAGCGAGATTGCTGACAACCCCAACCACCTGAAATTCAATGAAACTCTGCTCTGGCTCGCTAAACTAGCTACTCAGCTCCCCGAACCTGCCGACATCGTTGAACGTGTCGGTAAATACTCTGCCGAGCAGGTCGGTCGCTTTAACAATAACAACCAGCGTGAGCTGTTCTGGCAGCTCAACTTCCTCCTCGGTCGCTACAAGTACCGCAACCGCCAGTATGAGGAAGCAATCCAGCTCTTCGAGAACGTCGACAAGAAGTCGAAGTTCTATGTCCAGGCCCAATTCTTCAACGGCATCAGTTATGTCCAGCTGAAGAAATCAGTCCCTGCTGTTCAGGCCTTCCAGCGTATCGTCCAGGCCATCGAAGATGGCGTTGGTGGTATTGAAGATGAGCAGCGCATGCGCGACCTTGCCTACTTGTCCATGGCGCGCACCTATTACTCTGCCTCCGTCAAGCTAGATGATAACAACCAGCCTACCATCGACGAGAAGAAGCTATCCGCTGCGGTCAAGTATTGGAACCGTATCGACACTGCTTCGGAGTACTGGCTTGATGGCCTCTTTGAAGAGTCCTGGGCTTACTTCATGGCCGGTGACTACCCACGCGCCTTGGGAAACATTCATACCATCCAGTCCCCCTACTTCCCTAACAGTTTCTACCCGGAAGCTGACATCCTCAAGGCTCAGATCTACTTCGCTACTTGCCAGTATGAGTATGCCACGACTGTGGTAGCTGCCTTCAAGGTGAAGTATGAACCCATTCAGAAGCAGCTCAATGGGATCGTGGCCAAGATCGAGAAGCCTGAGGATGCCTTCAAGTTCTTCCAAGAGGTCGTAGCTAAGAAAGCCGACCTCCCCCCTGAGAGCAAGCGCATCATTGAGCTGTCCCTGAGTGATCGTCAGCTCCTCCGGTACCTTGAATACGTTAAGGTCATCGACGAGGAGGCATCACGTTTCGCTAAGGCCCCCGACTCTTTCAAAAACTCAAACCTTGGGAACGATGTAAAGGACGCCCTCGATAACACTCGCACCCTCGCTATTGAGAGCGGTGGTGGTCTCGTGAAGGATCGCTACCAGCGCAACCTTGATGAATTGAATGAGCTCCTGCGTGATGCTGCTAAGATCCTCATCGACATCACTGCTGCTGAGCGTAGTAAGCTTGATCAGGCTGTTGACTCTGGCACCAAGTTCACGGAGGCGGACGCTAAGATCTATGGCGTGGTTAATCCGGATGAAGAACACATTCTCTGGCCGTTTGACGGTGAATTCTGGCGCGATGAGCTTGGGTTCTATCGTCAGGTCGTCATCTCCAAGTGTGGGAGGTTACAGCGGTATGAAGCGCATCCTCAAGTGGATCGTCGGTGGGGCAGCCTTGGCTGTCATCAGTGCATCGACCCCTGCTATCATCGCGGCTGAGATTTGCGTCTCCGAAGATGCTAAGAAGAATATCGAGACTTGCCCTAGCGGCATTGCTCAATTCACCCCTAAGAGCGATAAGCCAGCGGGGGTCAAGATCGCTAATGTTGTCCCCTCTGAGCAGAAGCTCAAGGAAAATAAACCTACCAACCCCGACGTCGAGATGGCCAACGCTCAGCGTGATCAGCGTCGGACTCAGATGAGAGATACAGCTGCTAAGCTGCTTGTTAGCGAAATCGCTCAATTGGAGGAGCTCTGGAAGGCTACTAGTAAAGGTGCTGCGGATCGCGTACAGCTTGCTCGTCGTCTCGCTGAAACCTACGTTGAACTTGAGAACGCCTCCTTCCGCGAAAAGACTGAAAACGAGATCAAGAAGGATCAGGCTGCCGCTGATAAGGCTGCGAAGGTTATGGCCAGCGCCCGTGCTAGCGCTATCAAGTATTACAAGATCATTGCCAACGAGTACAAGAGCTACCCTAACCTTGACGAGGTTTTGTACTACCTCGCTTACGAATACGAACAGGGGCAAAATCTGGATGAAGCTCGTAAAGTTTATCTTCAGCTTATCAATGAAACCCCTCAATCCAAGTACATCCCCAACGCCTATCTTGCCTTCGGAGAGCTGTTTTTCAACGAAGGGCAGACGGATCCTTCCAAATTCGAGCTTGCCAAGCAGTCCTATGCTAAGGTGCTTGAGTATCCTGAGGCCCAGAACAAGGTCTATGGTTATGCCCTCTACAAAATGGGCTACGTCTACTGGAACCTTGGCGAGCGGGAGAACTTTGCTAAAGCTCTCGATTTTTTCAAAAGGACTATAGAATACGCTGATCGTCATGCTAAAGAGCCTGGTGTTGAAGCACTCCAGAAAAATGCTCGCAAGGATATCATACCAGTCTACGCGCTTGTCGGGAAGCCTACTGAGGCTTACAGCTTCTTTAAACCTCTCTCGGGTGACAAGTCGTCGGATAAAGCCACCTTCGAGATGATGGATAACCTTGGGTTGAACTACCTTGATACTGGGCACTATCCCGAGGCTATCGCCCTATATGAAGACTTGATGCAGCGTGATAAGGGCGACAATAATTGCAAATATCAAGCTCACATTGTCCAGGCCACTATGTCCATGAAGGGTGGTGGTAACAAGGCCGTGATTCGTGACAAGCTTGATGCTCTCGCCAAGCGTGCCAAGAGCTTCAAGAATGAGAATCACTCGGAAGAGGCAAAGATCCAGTGTTCGAATGCAGCCGTCGAGCTCCTCTACGAAACTGCTGCTGCCTGGCAAATCGAGGCGCAAGGCTCTGGTGGAGTCCGTGGCACTGGTGATAAGAACACGATGAAAATGGCCGCTGAGGCCTACAATTTTATCACCGAGAACTTCACCAAGGAAGAGTTTGCCAAGTTCGAGTTTCCTAAATTTGTCAAAGAAGACTGGCCAAGCCTCTTCAAAATTAAGTATGCCAAGGCTGATCTACTCTATTTCCAGGGTGACTGGGAAAAGTGCGGTCCTGCTTTTGATTCTGTGGTTGAGGAGGATCCAACTGGTCCCGAAGCTGCTGAGGCTGCTTTTGCATCAGTGCTTTGCTACCAGAAGCTTTATGATCAAATCCATGCTGGTGACAAAGGGCGTCAAGGTACGGGTAACTTGCCTGGTCAAAAAGATGACAAGAAGAAGGATTCCAGGAAGAATACTGGCGACGAGCTGAAGAAGAAGGAGATGACCCCAGCTCAAAAGGGTATGGTTCAAGCCTTTAACCGCTACGTCTGCTACATCAAACCCTCCGATACGGATGCTAAGGCTAAGGACCAATACGTTGAGGTCAAGTATGCACGGGCTCGTACCTACTTTGAGGCTCGTCATTGGGAGGAGGCTGCTCTTGGTTTCCGCGATATTGCTATGAATCATGCGGATCACGAGAGCGGTATCTACGCTGCACAGCTCTACCTGGAGTCCCTCAATATCCTTGGTGCAAGCTCCGAAAATCCACGTCCTGGATGCTTTGATGAAATGGCTGAAGCGGTCCCTAAGTTCCTCTCCTTGTATTGTGAGGGAGGCAAAGCGTCGAAGAACCAAGAGCAATGCACTCTACTTACTAAGATCCAGTGTGATATTCAGCGTCTCAAGGCACAGAAGACTGTTGAGTTGGCTGCCAAGAGCACCAGCAATGCTCTGCGTCTCTACGAGGATGCTGCTAATACGTACCTTGCTATCTGGAAGAAGTATGGCGAGGGACCTATGGATGCTGGCCAGAAGCCTCAATGTGACCGCATCGACGAGATTCTCTTCAATGCTGCTGAGGCATTCCAGTCAGCACGTCTTGTGATGAAGAGTATCCAGGCTCGCCTTATTCTGCTTAATCCTAAGTATGGTATGGATAAGGGTGAGCTCGCTCGTAAGAGCATCTATAAGATCGGTGGTAACTTCCAGGCTATCGCTGTCTATGAGGAGGCGGCTAAGTGGTACGAAAAGTATGCTCGCGAGTTCCCCAAGGCAGAGAAGGCGGATACTGCTCTGTCTGACGCGGTGGTGCTCCGTCTAGGTTTGGGCCAGGAGGCAGAGGCCATTAAGAGCGCAGATGACTTTATGAAGACCTATGGTGCATCGAAGCCAGTGGAAACTGCCAAAGTTGCCTTTGCTATTGGTGCCCACTATGTCGACAGGGAGGAGTGGGACAACGCCAGAAAACGTCTCACTGGTTCCATGGCAATGATTGACAAGAACGCTCCACTGGATGTCCAGGTACAGGCTCATGCCTTGCTGGGTCGGGTCTTTGTTCGCATTAAGTCGGCTAATAACGCTGATCAGGAGTACAATAAGGTCCGGGCTCTCTGGAGAGATCCGAAGGCGGCTTCAGACAAGATCCTGGCAGATACAGAAGGTGGGGTGCGGCGTCTCGGAAAGGCACTCACTGCGGTGGGCGAGGCCTATTTCTACTTTGCTGAAAAATCGAAAAAGGAAGTTGATAAGATCAAATTCCCCGAGTACAAGGGCCAGGATACTAAAGAGGAGGTGCTTAAGCATATCAAGACTAAGGTGAGTGATTGGATGAAGAAGAAGCGACCTGCTATTGAGAATGCTGAAAAGGAGTACCTTAAAATTGTCCAGCTCGAGCCCGCTCCACCACCTAAGTGGGTTATTGCTGCTGGTGCTCGTGTCGGTCATATGTGGGGTGAGTTCGTTCGTGAATTCCGGGCGGCACCTATCCCTGCCTCCTTCAAGCGCGATGATGAGCTGCGTGGCACCTATTACGCAGCTCTTGATGAGGCCTCTGAACCCCAGAAGCAGCGTGCCAAAGTCGCGTTTGAAACTTGCCTGAATTATTCTGTAAAATACCAGTTCTTTGATGAATACTCTCGCTCTTGCGAGGAGTGGCTATCGAAAACTTACAAAAATGAGTACCACCAGGTTGATGAGTTCCGCGGAACCCCTAACCGGGTCAACAGCGGCCTCAATGACCGCGCCTTCCCTCTCGATATAGACGGAAAGCCGGTTAATACAAATCCGCAGCCTACTGAAAACGACAAGGTTGAGAAGCCTGAGAACGCTGACACTAGTACTGATAAGAAGGGTAAGAAGTGAGGTCCACGATGCGAAGCTTGCTTACTCCGTTTGCAACTACCCTGCTCATGTTCTCTCTTGTCGCCTGTGGCAACAAGCCACCTACTAAGACCGGGCACGATGCCAAGGGCGGTGATGCTGTGGGAGAGAAACCCCAGGTTTCCGCGGAGGTTCAAGGGAAGTACCAGGCAGCTCTCGATCTGTTTGTACAGAACGATCAAAAGAATGCTTGGAACCCGGAGGTTTGCGAGGCTAATGCTAAGGCCTTCCTGGAAGCCAATGAAGCCAATAAGAGGGATGGTAAGGAGATCCCAGAGGCTGTTTACAACGCTGGTCTTGCTTATCAACGTTGCAATAACGACGCAGAAGCTAAGAAGTACTTCCAACAGGCGCTACAACTCGATCCAAAAAGCCACCGGGCTAAAACTCAGCTTGCTCTCTATGCCTATAAGGAAGGAGGTGATAGCGCTCTTGAAAGCACTATCAAAGCTTTGGAGCAAGCAGTGCTGGACGCTGAGTTCCAGAATACAGAGGCTCTAGTCAACCTCGCAATGCTTCAGATGAAGCGTGCTAGTAGTCAGGGGGGTACTGGGTGTTCCAATGACTTGGAGTGTGCTAAGAAGAACATCCAGCGTGCTCTTGCGGTGGATGATGGTTTCATGCCGGCCTTCAATCAACTTGCTATCTACTACCTAGAGCGCGCCAAGGAGAAAGCAGGTCGTGGTGGTACTTCTGGGCGAAGTGCCGTCACTACCTCAGCCAAGAAGAAGGAGAAGAAGATTGACCAGCAGCAGCTTGAGCTAGCAGCTCTTGTTTGTTCACAGGCCATCCGTAAGAATCCAAAGTACCCGGCAATCCACAACACGGCTGGGCTGATCCAGGTCGAGCTAGGAAATATTAACAGTGCGGTCCAGTCCTTCAAGACTGCTGCAGATCTTGATCCGGGCTTTTTCGAGGCCCAGATGAACTACGCTGCAGTTAACCTCTCCTTCCGTGGTTTTAAGAACGCTGAGGATGCCTACAGGGCCGCGCTTAAGATCAAGCCCAATGATTATGACGCGCATCTAGGGCTTGCTTTGGCGATTCGGGGGCAGATCAACGATTCGAATTTCGATCAGTATGTCAAGATGGCTCAAGATGAGCTGGATGCTGCCAAGAAGGTTGCTCCTGATCGCCCCGAAACCTACTATAACGAGGGTATTTTGACTCAGGAGTACAAGGTCAAGTCGGTCACTGATCCAAAGGGACAAGTACCCATCCTGGATCAGGCTAAGGAGCTGTTTCAACAGTTCATTGCAAAGGCGTCTTCCAATGCTCAATATGCAGATGGTGTTAGGCGAGCCAAAGAGCGTATTGAGGATATTGAAGCCTCTAAGAAGTTTATTCTAGAAGGGATCAAGGCAGCTGAAGAAATGCCTCCGCCGATAGACCAACCCGGTGGTCTCGAAGGGGACAGCCCACCACCTCAGGATGGCGAGAAGAGGTTAGTTAGCTGGTTGGGCCATCTTGCGAGGTCAAGGCAGGTACCTTTGGGGTGCCTGCTGTTTTTTGGATATTGATGAAAATTCTGCTGCTGCTTAAAAAATGAAGGAACCATTTTTTGGAACCTCCTTGCATAACGGTTGTCAGAGAAGAGTACTGGTTCGAACGCAAGTTATCAGAAACCCTGTTGACGATGAGTCTCCTAGTAGATACAATGGTACTGTAAGAACATCAATTTTTTCGAGGAGAGTGGATATGAAGACGAAGCGTGTGGTGTTGCTAGTTGCAGTGCTAAGCGTGCTTCTGGTTTCGTCGGTAGCTTCGGCCCAGGGGAAGGGGAAGGTTAATGCCAAGGAGTCCAAGGATGAACAGGGGTATGGGTATACCTTTGACGACGATCCGTTGGCTGCTGGCGGTTTTGGCCCTGGGGATGCTACGATCCGGGTGCGTCCGGGGGCAGTGAGGACAACGCTCATTCGACCGCGAACGAGTTTCGTGACGGAGATGCTTAAGAGCGTTGAGAACCTTTTAGTAGTGAGCAGGGTTGCAGGGTAGCCCTGGCTAAAGAAAAGTCGGGCGGCGAACCAGTGTGTGCTCTATGGAGCGTGTATGACTTGAGAATGTAAGCTGCGCGATAGTGTAGATGAAAGGGGAAGGTTGAGCAATGGAAGGGCAAGGCAAGGTTAAAGTTTCGCTGTCGTTTGCTATCTACCAGGGTGGTGCGCTGGTTCGCAAAGAGACGATCACGCAGGACATCGTGAAGGTTGGGAAGGATCCGAAGAGCCACTTGCGTATTGATGATGAGCTTGCATCGCGGATGCATGCAGTGATCGAGGTGGCAAACCTTGACGACATCACCTTGATTGATCTGGGGAACGAACCGGGGACGAAGGTCAACGGGGCCAATATCAACAAATGTAAGATCAAGGCAGGCGATCGGATCGAGATCGGGGGGACGACAATCATGCTGGAGTCAGCAGTGCCTGCGACAACAGTAGCTCCGGCTGCGGTTTCGGCGCCAGTGGCAGCGGCGAGTGTGAACCCCTTTGGTGGGGGGTCAAGCAATCCCTTTGGAAATGCACCTGCGATCAACCCCTTTGGTGGGAGCAACCCTTTCGGAGCTAACCCTTTCGGGACATCAGCGCCGGTGGCTAATCCCTTTGGTAGTCCTGTGGAGGCAGCTCCGGTGGCGGGTGGTCCAACCACCTACACGCTGATCAAACAAGGCCCAGATGTACCTGCGGATGAAGTGGAGAATGCTGCGGTTTCTTCAGTGGAGGTGATGATCCTCTGGGGGACGACAGTACTTCATGTACAGCACTTGACGCCACCTAGAAACTTTTATGTTGGTGAAGAGGAAACTAAGGAGGTTCGCTGCGACTTCTTCCTACCCTCGGAGAAGCTGAACGCTACCCGTGCTCCGGTGGTGATTGCTAGTGGAGGTACTATCTCGGCAGTACTGTTCCCCAAGGCGAAGGGAACCATTGAGATGCCTGGTGCGGGCGGGAAGATCCCGATCCAGGAGGCGATTGCTACTGGCAAGGCCCGCCCCTGTCCGGAGCTTGCTGGCGCCTATATGATTGATCTGCCGGCGGGTGCTCGCTCTCGGGTTGAAGTTGACGGACTAGTGTTTCAGGTGGCTTCGGTGGCTGCTGGCAAGAAGATTCCAGTTCCTCTCCTTGCAGGGGCTTCCCTCACCGGGTTCCTGTTCTTTGGTCTTTCGTTTCTGGTTCACACTGGCATGCTGGCCGGGATGGCTTTCTTCAAACCATCGCTCTCCGGCGTGGACGACGAAGAGGCGAGACGGGAACAGCAGGTGCTGATGCAGCAGTTCCTCAAGGCTGCTGCTGAACGTGAGCAGGAGGAGAAGCCACCGGAGGAGACAGCTCAAACTAATGCTGACAACAAGGAAGGTGGTACAGGTACCCGCGCTAAAGGTGAAGAGGGTAGTATGGGCAACCCGAACACTAAGGCGACTAACAATCGCTTTGGTGTACAAGGACCTAAGGACAATCCTGACCCGCACATCGCTCGTCAGGCTGCTCTCAAGGAGGCTGCCGAGTTTGGGATCATTGGTCTTCTCAACTCGGGGGCCGGTGGTGACCCTAATGCTCCTACGGCTCCTTGGGGTCGGGATGACTCGCTAGGGAACGACCCGATTAGTGCCCGCGGTAATATGTGGGGCGCTGACATCGGTGATAGCTTCGGTGCAGGTGGGCTGGGACTGAGTGGCATTGGAGAGGGGGGTGGTGGCCGTGGTGAGGGTATCGGCCTGGGCAGCATCGGTACCATTGGTCACGGCTCTGGTACTGGTACTGGCCAAGGCTTCGGTTCAGGTCATGGGCGCCTCGGCGGTGAGCACAAGGCTAAACCTCCCCAGGTTCGCATGGGGGCTACCACCGTGAGTGGGCGCTTGCCGCCGGAGGTCATCCAGCGGATCGTACGTCAGAGCTTTGGCCGCTTCCGCCTCTGCTACGAGAATGGCTTGCGGAGCAACCCGAACCTCCAGGGGCGCGTCTCGGTCCGGTTCGTGATTGATCGGAGCGGTGCGGTGAGCAGCGTGGGCAACGGTGGGAGTGACCTGCCAGATAGTTCGGTAGTTTCCTGTGTGATCCGGTCGTTTTCGGGTCTGTCCTTCCCCCAACCGGAGGGCGGCATCGTTACCGTTGTTTACCCGATCTCCTTTTCTCCGGGCGGCTGAGCAGGGGTTGGTTTTGGCTGGTGTTTAGTCGAGTGTGTGGGCGGCGCGCTGGGTAGGCAGCGCGCTTGCCGGTTTTTGGCGCCACCATGCTACACAAAAGAAGAGGGGAGAAGGAAAGAGCCTAGACGACCGAGGCAGAGGACGCTTATCCTCGGCTCGCCGCCGGGGCGATTCTGATGGAGAGCCTTCGGGGTGTAATGACTTGGTCGCCTTGTCAAGAGCCAGCCTGACCAGATGGTTGTGTCGCCGGAGGTGAGAATATCTCCATGATCAAGTGTGTGACTGCTCTGCTCCTCGGGGTGTTGATGGGGGTGGCTGCTGGGTGCAGCCGGAATGATATCGAAGCGATTAACCTGGCGACAGAAGGCGACCAGATGAAGAAGGTCGACCTGGAAGGGGCTATCCAAAAGTATGAGCAGGCAACCCGGCTCGACCCAAAGAATGCGCTGATCTTCCACAAGCTCGCCGACGCCTACGAGAAGAAGGAGGCGTGGGACAAAGTGGCTTCGACAATGGCGCAGGCGATCCGGCTACAGCCGAAGAACGCCATGTTCTGGTACAAACGGGGCAAGGCATTGCGGATGCAGGCAGAGAAGGGTCCGACGAGCTGGGATGAGGCGAAGGAACCTCTGCAGAAGTGCATTGAGAATGACTCGAATTTCGCAGACTGCTACTTTCACTTGGGGGAGGTGATGCTCCACCTGGACGACGAGCAGCGGGCGTTGGAGAACTGGACGAAGGCGATCGCTCACGAACCTACGGAGCTGGTGTTCTACGGCCCCCTCGCAGATCTGTATGTGCGCCTCGGGTACTATGACCATGCAGCCCAAGTGGTGAAGGAGGGGCTCTCTTTTGTCTCTCCTCAGAGCAAGACTGGTGTGGTTAGTCTGTATCAGTATGAGGCGCAGGTGGCTCAGGCCAAGGGTGATCTAGCCGGAGCCGCTGCCTCATTGGAGAAGGCAAAGACTGCAGATACTGAGGGGCAGCATCCAGAGATCCTCTTCAACCTCGGCAGTACCTATGCGGTTATGAAGCCACCGAAAAAGCAGGAGGCGTTGCAGATGCTTAAGGCCTTTCAGCAGCGTGGCTGTAAGGGTGCAAAAGCACAAAAGTTTAAGGCCCAGTGTGATCAGTCCCAGGCACTCATGATGAACCTGGGCGGGGGTGCAGGCTGAACATGGATCAGGCGCGGCGCATTTCTCAACTCGAACGTTTCCGTGATTGGCCTGCGCTTGTGGACGAGCTGGAGAAGGCCTTGCCTACCGAGGGCGACCCGGTCGTCAAGGCAAGGATGCATCTTCAGCTTGGACGTCTCCTCGGGGGGATCTTCCTGCAGGAGAAGCGCGGGCTCAAGCACCTACAGGATGCTTACAAGCAAGACAATCAGCTGTTGGATGCGCTGGAAGAAGCGCGGGCGATCTACTGGATCCTTGGCAAGCTGAACATGGTCC
>JANWXX010000096.1 GCA_025057345.1 Polyangiaceae bacterium
CCCAGTCGAGTCCGAGCCAACGCAAATCTTGAAGGATGCCTGCCTCGGCGCCCGGAACAACCCGAGGGAGATCTAGATCTTCGATTCGAAGCACCAGGCGGCTCCCGGAAGAGCGGGCGTCGAGCCAGGCCACCAGGAACGTTGCAGCACCACCCAAGTGCAGGGCTCCGGTTGGGGATGGTGCAAGCCTCCCCCTCACTCCTCGCCCCTCCACCGGGCTAGCGCGGTTAGCGTCGGTACCAGCGCTGGGTAGAGGGGTCGGTAGACCTCTCGGTAGAGTGCATCATACCGTTTGTGATGCTCCCCGGGAGCAAACACCTCCCCCTGGTAGGTCATCGCTTCAATGGCCTGCTCCATCGACGGAAACCAGCCTGCTCCTATGGCTGCAAGCACCGCTGCGCCCAGGCAGGTTGCCTCCGGACTCCCGCTCCGGATCACCGGCCGCCCGGTTACATCCGTAAGGATTCGACAGAAGAGATCACTTCGGGCTCCACCGCCCATCACCACCAGCTCGTTCACGGCTCCTGCCTGTTCCAGCTCCTCTAGGTGAAGCCTGGACTCCATGGCAAGCCCCTCCCATATTGCACGGAATAGATGGGCCGCTCCGTGGTCACCTCGTAGTCCGATCAAGGCTCCGGTCGCCCGGTCATCCCAGTACGGATTCATCGCACCATTCCAGTAAGGTAGCAGGAGCAGTCCGCTCGCCCCGGGGGGCAGTGAGGTGGCCTCCCGCTCTAGCGTACGAATGCGCTCCTCGCGTACTCCCTCGGCTGTTCCCAGCAGTGTCCCTGTCAGCCAGTGGATCAGGAACGTTCCTGCCTTGAGGTCACCCTCCAGGAAAAAGGTGCCCGGTATGGCTCCGATGAGGGTTCGGTAGCCTCGATCCACGAGGTATGTCTCCGCTTGCCGCCCGCAGACCAGTGCTGTTCCTAGGTTGAGGTAGGCCTGATCCTGCCGGACCCCAGCTCCAAGCCCTGCTGCCTGGCCATCCCCAGCCCCAGCAACAAGCAGCGTTCCGGTGGGCAGGCCCAGCTCCTTGGCCGCCTCTGGGGTGAGGGGGCCCATGGGGTGACCTGGTTCCACTAGGCGCGCTACCCTCTCCAAGGCAATCCCTGCATAGCGTAGCAGCGGTTCACTGTACTTTCGATCCTGCAGGGAGAGAATCCCAAGCGGGTCTGCGGACGCTAGGGAAGTGATAAATTCTCCGAGCAGGCGTCGAGTGAGGAAGCCGTGGACATCCAGAAACCAGGGGCGCTGGTCCCGTAGCTCGGGTCGCCGCCGAAACATCCCCAAGAGCTTGTAAAAAGAAGGCGTTGTACAAGGAAATTTGCCTGTGGTGCCCAAGAGAAAATCTCTCCCTAGATCCTTCTCGGCGCGTACAACGTCTTCGACACACCGGGAATCCATCCAGACTAGGGCAGGCGCCAGCGCTTGGCCATGATCGTTGGTGAGGAGGAAGGTTTCCCGTTGATGAGCAATGCTCAGGGCCTCAATGTTGGTCCGGTCGGTGCCCAGCGCATGGACCACTGTATGGACGGCCTCTACCAGCGAGTTCCACAGTTGCTCTGGATCTTGCTCATAAGCCCCGGGTTCCGGGTTGTTGAGGGGGATAGCAGCCCGACCCTCTGCGACCACTTGACCTGAAGCATTCCAAGCGATGGCTTTGCAAGCGGTAGTGCTGCTGTCAATTCCAAGGACAAGCCGTGCCATTCAGAGATAGGGCTCGCCTTGCTTCACTAGCCCCATGACGATGAACATGTCCAAGAACGAGGGTAGGTAGCCTGTGGCCCGGAACTCTCCGAGTACTTTTCCTCCTTCTCCCGTACCTGTGCGGACAAACTCGAAGATGGGGCGCAGCTCGATCTCTCCTGTTTCCTCATCAATACCGATCACCTCGGTAATGCTGGTGAGCTTGCGGCTCCCGTCGGGGAGGCGGGTCTGCTGCACTACCAGGTGGATACTGGAGGCAATATTTTCTCGAATCGCGCGGGAGGGGAGATCCACGCCTGCCATGAGGCAGAGCGTTTCCAGGCGTTTGATGGCCTCTCGGGGGGAGTTCGCATGGGTGGTGGTAAGAGAGCCATCGTGCCCCGTGTTCATCGCCTGAAGCATGTCCAAGGCTTCGCCGCCTCGGCATTCCCCAACGACGATTCGGTCAGGGCGCATGCGGAGCGCATTCTTGACCAGATCTCGGATGGTGTACTCGCCTTTGCCTTCCATGTTGGCAGGGCGGGTTTCCAGCGAGACGACGTGGGGCTGCTTGAGCTGGAGTTCAGCAGCATCCTCAATAGTGACGATCCGTTCGTCGGAGGGAATGCTGGCAGAGAGTACGTTGAGCAGTGTGGTTTTCCCACTGCCGGTGCCCCCGGAGATTACGATGTTCTTCTTCGCAATGACGCAGCGTTGGAGAAAACGCCCCATTTGGGGTGTCAGGGCTCCGAACTGTATGAGCTTGTCGAGGGTGAGGGGGGTCCTGGCAAATTTGCGGATGGTGATGCAGGATCCTCGGAGGGCGATGGGCCGGATCACCGCATTCACACGGGAGCCATCCTTGAGGCGCGCATCGACGATGGGCGAAGATTCATCGATGCGTCGGCCAAGCGGTGTTACGATGCGTTCGATCACGGCTCGGACCCGCTCGTCGTCTGTAAACCGAGCATCCGTCTTGGTAAGTTTGCCCCCTCGCTCGATATAGATCGTATTGGCATCCACCACCATGATCTCGCTGATGGTTGCATCAGCTAGGAAGCGCTCTAGAGGGCCCAGGCCTAGTGCCTCATCCGTCAGTTCCCCGATGAGCGCATCGCGATCGAGGCCCGGGGGCATCCGATCCTTCATCTGATCGATGATCCGCCGCAGGGCCACCACTACCTTGGGGCGCAGCGCAGGCTCATCGAGCTTGGAGGCATCCATGGTTGCCAGATCCAGGTGCTCCAAGAGTTTCTGGTGGATGATCTTTCGGAGTTGGACTTGGTTGTCGTCGCGGGGGCTGCGCGCTGCCTCGCCCGCTCGTCCTGGGGGCGGCGGAGGCCCGGGAGGGGCCGGGGTGGCCGTAGGAGTTCCGGAGGGCAGAGGGGGCGTAGCAGGAAGGGAAGGGGAGGGTGGGAGGACAGGAGGGAGCGGAGGGGGCAGACCTGCCAAGGGCAATGGAGAGGCAGGAATGGGCACATTCGGTGCTGGGGGAGGAGCCCCAACGGTGGGGAGAGGGCGAGCTGGCCCCGGGGCGGGCAGCGGTGCTTTGGCTGCGACCCCCTGCACCGGCTGAACGTAGAGGGTGTGATCTCCCAGCACGATGGGGACACCGTGATCGATCTGCCCTCGAGCTTTATGGAGCAGGTGCTCACCAGCGTAGGTTCCGTTGGAGGAGATATCCTCCACGAGGACGGCTCGATCGTTGAGTTCGATCACCACATGACGCCGGGAGATCAGTTGGCTGTCGAGACGCAGGTGACAGTCCGCACCACGCCCTACGTAGAAAGGGCCTGTTCCCTTGAGCTGCTCCTTCCATACAGAGCCAGACTGGGCCTTGATGATGATCTCGGTGTCCATGGGCTCGCAAGATACTCTAGGTTACTCCTTGTCCTTGTCCGTGGAGGAAGATGATGGGGTTGGTGGAGGATTGTTGGTCGGCGGCTTCTTGTCATAAGCGTTCATGTCCTCAAGGTCGCCGCTGTATTTCTCATATTGGCGCATCGCAGAGGTCACCAGATCCTGACTGCTCCGGGGAATGGATTCGACCACGCTAGGGATGATGAAGACGGCACCCTCCACATCCTCTTTGGCTCCTGTCTGGGTGCCAAAGAGTGCCCCTAGAAGGGGGATTTCACTGAGCAGTGGTAGCCCTGAGGATGCGCGCTGCTGGGATTGAGTACGAATGCCAGACAAGATAAGGGATTGCCCCAGCTTCATATGTACGTTGGTGCCCAGCTTGGATACGTTGCGTCCCGGAAGCGGGGTATTGGCTGCCGCAGGCGTCAGGTCGCTGACCTCGGCTTGTACCTTTAGCTCCATTTGTCCAGAAGCCGCATCGTAGCGGGGGAGCACCGTGACCTGGGTGCCATATGTGATGCGGAAGATTTGGGCGACCAGCCCGGTCACTTGGGCGAAGTTCTGCTCGCCTCCGCTTTCAAAGGAGCCTTCGGTTCCGTTTTGCATCACCACCGTAGCTTGCTTGATGACCTTGGCCCACCCCTTGCGAGCTGCCAGATCCAGACCGGGGAGGGGTTGGTTGACGATGGATGCTTGAGCTGTGGTGGTGGTACCTGCGATCAGGTCGAAGGTGATGTTGCTCTGAATCGCCTCGCCGCCGATTTGCGCTGGGTAGGAGAGGCCCACCGAGTAGTTGTAGCGCTTGTCATACTGGACGAAGAAGAAGTCGATGCGGATGTTAAACTTCCGGTCGACCGCAGGGGCCCCCACGGTCACGAGAGACTCGACCTGTCCACTGTAGAGCGAGGCGATTTGGGCTACACGCCGTGCGTCTCCCTCACTGTTGACGCCACCCTCAATGAAGAACCGGGAACCCACCTGCCGCACGCTCACGCCAGGTGTATTTTCCAGGAGCTGATGCAGCTCTCGTTTCACCACCTCGGGAGCTCGTGCATAGACGTTGATCACCAAATTGACCTGCGAGCCATCCTTCTTGAGCAGCAGCAACGTCGTCGAACCTGGCTTCTGCGCGGTGATGACGAATTGTGTATTGTCCGAGGAGAGCTTCACATCCGCGATTCCGGGGACACCCTCCGAATAGTTCTTCACGTCAGTGGCGGGGTAGGTCTTGTTCCCGCCCACCGGTAGATTGATCTCCTCGGATTTCCCCTGATTCTTCTGTGCCAGAGCCACCGCTGGCACCATAGTCGTCGTCGCTCCGAGCCCGAGAACAATGAGCAGTGCTGCTCGTTGCAAGTGTTTAAACATCACTGTTTTGGCCCTTCAATCTTGATCGGACCCTTCTGCCGGATTACTTGCACTTCGCTGCGGGTCTTAGTGTCCGTCAACGCAGATGAGTTCATATCCGGGATCCCTGCGATCACCCGTGGGTCCGACGGGTTTCGCAGGACGACGCTCAGCTTGCCTTTATCCATCGCCAAGGCCAAAAGCTGCGCTTCTTGTAGGTTGACGCTCAATGATAGGATAAGATCTTGAGAGTTCGCTCGGGCCGTACCTTCTGCGGTACGTGCTTCCGTGTCGAGACCCACCGCTAGGACTAGCACCCGCTGCAGCAGGACGATGGCCACCTTGGTATCAGGCTTGTCAGCAGTAGCAGCCATAGTGGCCACCACATCCACGTAGTCACCTGGGCGGATCAGCGCAAAGCTCTTGTCATCGTTTGTTGCCCTAACCGCCATGGCCCGATTCCCAGGTTGGATGAGACTGCTCAGATCCCGGCGCTCATCGTTGGCCACCGCCAGATCGCTCCACATGAGTGTCTGCTGGGCTGCCATCCCATTGCCTACCTTCAACCCGATGATTTTCTGCCGATCAATGTATTTGATCGCCCGGTCCTCAACGTAAGCCTGGGGAACCTCCCGCGCCGAGATTGCATCCTCGGTGATCACTGCACCGCGTTCGAGAGGTTTCACCGTAGCCAGCAGCCGTACCTTCTCACCGCCTGAAGCTTCTCGCTCAAAACGTTGGATGTAGAAGAACAGCAGGCCGGCCCCCATGGTGGCCAGGACAAAGGCGACCAGCAAGGCACGTCGGTTCATGCTCCTCCATCTTTACCGCCGTAAGACCTCGCAGGGAACCCTCTCGTAGGATCACTGCGTCTTGGCGGGTAGCTCGACCAGGGATACACTTGTCCGGGGTCCTGTTTCCGCAAGAAGGAGCAGTTCAGCACCGTCCTTGCTGTAGGCACGGGCCTCAGCTGCAGCCCGTGGCACCTCGGCAGCGCTAGACCATCCCTCTGCAGCTAGCTTCTGGTCGTAGAACTGCAGCACCTCCGCAGGTGATCGGGTACTCTCATAGAGGCGAATTCCGTAGGGAGCCCCGTCAATTTCTGCGCTTAGCAGACGGGTTGCCTCGGGAGGACGAGGAACGTTGACGGGATCGGCACCAGGAGCCTCGCCCCCGGAGATGGGGAAGATATGACTCAGCCGCACCGATCCGTCGGTCCACACGGTAATTACCTGGGAACGGCGCTTGTCCGAGGTAGGCCTTGTGTAGACGTAGCGCAGCTTTCCGAGGTGCCTCAGATCGAAATCTTGAGTGAAGTTCACCAGTCGTTCTACTAGACCCTTGAATCCGCCGCCTTCGTTGTGCGCAATGCAGGCAACAGTACCCTCTCCGTGGGACTCATTGCGAAGGATCCCAAGTCCTTCGGGGCCTAGCTGTTCGAGCCAGGAACGCTTCTCTGCTGGGAGTCCCAGGGAAGGATCTCGCACTACCTCGTCGAGCCCCTGGGAGTTTTGTCGGCAAAGGGCCTCGAACCGATCGAGCACCTCGTGGGTAGGCATGTCCACTGTTGTTGACCCCACGTAAAAGGTTTCCCCGTTGAGCCGTACCCGCTGCCCGTTCTGGATCGCACCACCTAGGTTGGCAAACTCCCGCCCCAGGATGAGCGACGCCTCGCCTGCGTCACTCCGAGCGGATCGGAGCGCTACCGCCGCGAGCCCCACGAATATGAAGGTGGTGTATGCCCCCAGCCGCCCCAGGGCCTTCAGCCGCTCCAGCACTGTTATCTTGCGCGCCATGCTCTCACCAACCTGTGAAGATGCCCCAGGCCGTGCTGAGCACACCCTTGAGGTTACCTTGTTGTGGTTTTTCGTTGCAGGTCACCCACGTCGTCGTTTGCACCTTTTGCTCCAAGTTCAAGATCTTGGACGTCTGGCCCTTGGATTCCTCCTGCGTGCTAGCGTTCACCTTGCCTTTGAAGGTGGAAACCGCCATCCTCGACCCTTTGGACGCGATGTTTCCCCCGGGGGCACCCTCAAACTGCTTCATCTCTCCAAAGTTCATGTCCCCCTCCTGGGGGATGGGCCCCGCATTCTGTCCAGATACTTCGGGCATGCTCCCCTCGCAGTTCTTCATCGCGAACATCCATGCCTGCTGCCTTGACAGTGACAACGTTCGCTGCTTCTCGATGTAGAGTCGGCCCACAAAGGCCAGAGCTACAAAGATCACGATGAAGAAGGGGATGGTTGCAGCTGCCTCCACCATGGCAGCCCCTCGGCTTCGCCTCTTCACCTTCCACTGTGCTCTCGTTTGCTTTTCCATAGGTTGATCCGGTTCAGTGGATAGGTGCAAGCGTCTTGCCCGTGTCAATCTTCTCGAAGTTGTTCCCGTCGGTCTTCGTCCCTTGCTTGGTGTAGACCGTGGAGAGCGATTTCTTGTTTTGGCCGGGGAGCATGCTTCCCAGCAGGTTGTCGATTCCCCCACTCTGGAGGAAATCAATGGCATCCAGCACTCCAGCAGGCACACTCATCAGACTCATCGCCTTGGATACGATCTCCCCGCCCGGTGCGATTTCCTTGTGGTAGCGCCGCAGTCGAGCGCGCCACTTCATGTTCCACATGGCATCTTCTTTGAGGCTGTCCCAGCTCCCACTGTCGTCATAGTAGTACTCTGCCTGGGCAAACTGGATCTTCCCCCAGAAGCTCGGTGGCTTCACCACCGTTTTTCCCCAGGCGGCTACCTTGACCTGACCGCGGCCCATGTTGGCTAGCTTCATGTCGCCCCAAGCGTACGTGATGATTTGGAAGTAACGGTTACCGTTCTGTGCGCCGTCCTTGACTTTCTTGGGGGTCTTGCCCCCACTCCCGCTGTTGGAGCCTCCGAAAGTTTGGCCTTCCTTCTGCTTTAGATCCTTCGTGTTCTTTTTGATGCACTCATCGTAGTCATGAGACATCTTCTTCTTCTTGTTGTTCTTGTTGTAATCGTCGATGGCCTGCTTCTCTGCATCACAAATCTGCTTGGCCGCGGCTTCGACGTTGCTCGGCATGTTGCCGCTACCGCCGCTATCGCCGCAGAAATACGAGGGTGCCATGCTAACAAAGCCCTTGACCAGCCCCTTGGCCCACTTGGTTGGGACGCCAAAGAGGCTGAGAGGGGAGAGGGCGAACTCAGCAACAAACTCTGCAGCTTTCTCGCAGAGCACAGAGTACTTGTCTTCCTCGACCGGAAGGCCGAACCCATTGGTGGGGATCAGCGAGTCGCTGATCATCAGGCCACCTTCGACAGGTTTGCTGTACTTCTTCGCCATCTCATTCGACTTGGCCAAGGCTACGACGGGCATCACTTTAGCCACACCCACTTGGAGCTTGCTCAGCGCCACGAGCGTCTTGTTGATGGCGGGCTCTACGCTCTTGATGATTTTATTGACCACGTTGGCTCCGTTGTTGGCCAGGAGTGCTAGCGGGCAAGCCCACTGCTGGGTGGGGATGCCACAGATGAAGCTAAGAATGGCGGCGGTGATGGTAAGCAACAGGTAAGCAATCTTCAGCGCCACCAGCACTCCGAGGATAGCTGCCATGATCAGGTTGATCATGGCGATGATGTTCATCCCCCGGGCGTGGAACACCGCTGCTGCGAAGGCACCCGCATCGGCTCCACTCTGCATGCTTTCTCGGAAGAGAGCTGCGTTCCCGACACCAGCGACGTACCACAACCCTCCTACCAGGAAGGCTGCCATGAACGCGGCCACCACCATGACTGCTCCCCGCTGGTCGTTCCGGATTGCGTGGATCGTTGGTTTTTTCATGGTGCCCTCAATAAGTGTAGCTTACGCCGTGGTTGGGTAGCGCCGCCTCGGCGCTGATGGTCTTGAGGGATTTCGCACCGCATATCAGCTTGCTGACCAGCGGTACTCGACAGTGGAAACGAGCCTGCACCCTCACACGGACCAGCTCGTCTCGGGTGAAGCTTGATTTGGTGTCATCCCCTCCTGGGTTGGCGGGCAGGTTGACCTTGTACTCGGTGAGGCTGCGTGACGCGAGCAGCGGAATCATCGCTGCCCGCTTGATCTCATCGAGGCGTTTTCCGGTGGGCTTCCCCATTTCAACATTGTCATAGTAAGCCGGGTTGTCGTGGAGGATCACCACTGCCGATCGTACTGCCATCATTGCTGAGTGGTTCACGATGATGTTCGCTTGGTGGAGGTCCGCCAGCTGGATCAGACCAAGGAACATGGTGAATACCGGCATGAACGCGATCAGAAACTCGACGTAGACCGCCCCACGGACGTCCTTGATCAGCTGCTCCATCAGGCTCTCCAATTGAGGTAGGCAGCCAGGCATGTACCGGCGAAGATCGACGGGCCGAAGCGCAGCTTCGTCATCATCGCCTCCGGTAGCTCCCGCCGCTTCTCCTTGGGCAAAAAAGGGTTGACTACCAGCATCATCGTATTTCCTAGGGTCCGTAGTAGTTGTCCCCGGTAGGCCATCCAGGCCATTGAGTACAGCGTGGCCCCTACGAACATGTATGTTTCGGCTTCTAGACCCACCATCGGCCCGAGCAGCGCTCCCAATGCGGCCATCAGCTTGAGATCGCCACCGCCTCCCCCGTTGGCCAGCCAGATCAAGAGGGGAGCAATGCCGCAGGCGATGGCCCCTAGTGCTGACCAACCGAAGGCCATCCCTGCGGCAGTGATCCCCTGCTCCCGAAATGCCAAGATGGCATGCAGCAGGGGAGCCACAGCCAGCGGCCCCAGGGTCAACCCGTTGGGGATGTGACCCGTCCGCCAGTCAATGAGGGCAGCTGCTGCGGTGATGAGCACGGCTGCCATCAGAAATTGCACCGGGAGCACCATGGCCAAACCTTGTCGCTTAGGAGCGCTGCTCGGCCCTTGTTTCCCTTGGTGCCGGCGTCGCGGGGGGTCGAGCAGCGCCGACCCGTCGAGCCTCGCTGATCCAGTCCAGGGTCTTCGAGGGGAAGGCCCCGAATTCTCGCTCTAACTGACCAGAGCCAGCGTTGATCTGGCCCACGGTGTTGCCCTGAGCCTTGATCTTCTCCTGCACCTTGCCACCAAAGGCTTTGAAAGCGGCGATGGAGATGAGGGCAACGACTCCGACGAGGATGATGTACTCGACCAGGTTGGCACCACGGGTGTCCTTCAGGAGGCGACGGAAGGTGTTTGGAAGCTTGATCATGGTGTTCTCTTGATGGTGGACGGGTTGGAGGGGATTTGTTAGGGAAACGGGGCAATCAACAATGCTCGAGAGCGCTCGTAGCTTGCAAGCAGGAGCGGTCCTACGGATACGAGAGCCCCCACAATGAGAAGGCTCATGGTACCCACAACAATGACGTATTCTGTCGTAATGGCCCCTCGCTTGTCAAGCACCAATTGGAGCAACCTCGCCGTATAGCGAGAAATGGGCAAAGGTAGGTGCATGTTGGCCATTGGTTCACGAGAGGCTAGAAGCAAGAGAGAGGCCATGGTTGACTTTGGGAGAAAAGAGGGAAAACAGGGAAGTTGAAGGGGGAATGGAGGAGTGGGAATGGGGGAGCGACCCATCACCTTGGTGGATCTTTACAATGGCTTGGGCCCAGGCGGCTTCTTGTACACAGGGCGGCGGAGCACCTCCCGGGTGAATTTTTGATCAAAGTGGAGGATCTCATCTCGATCCTTGACGGTGAAAATGGCGGTGGGGTTTTGGGGGCGGAGGGTTTCGTTGCCAGGCTCGGTGGTCCCTAGTTTCAATTCGAAGGTTTCCTCGGGCGCCAACCGTAGGGCCACATGAGCAGCGCCAGCCTCATCGGTACGGCCGATCTCGTTGTTGAGGTAGAGCACCGGCAAATTGGGTCCCCCCTCGGCCCGTACAGCCACGATGAGCACTTGGCTGGAGGGAGCACAAGTGGTGGCAAACTCGGGTCGTTTCCCATCTGCTAGCTTCCGCAAGGTCACTTGGATCGGCTTTGCCGGAGCTTGGAAGCCCTGGGGGCATTGCACCACGAGATCGTAGGTTTCCCCTTCGTTGGCGACGAATTTCATGATTGCGGTGCCATCTGCTTGAGTCGACCCCACCGGTTTGTTCTCCAGAAGCAGCTGAGCTCCCATCACCGGCTGTCCCTGGGGGGTAGCTGCCTTCACCAGGATTTCGAACTTGTGTTTGGTGTTGGGTTCCAGGGAAAGCCGACCGCAACCAAGCGGTAGGAGCACTGCCCCCAAGAGTAGCTTGCCGTGCATGATTTCAGCGTAGCACTTCTCGTCAGATGCCATCCATCAAAACGTTCTATGGGACGTTCTTGGGGGTGGATCCTTGCTCTACCACCTGGGCTACTGTTTCCCCACCTGGGGGTATCTGACAAAGAGAGGAGATGTACATTTCCCAAGGCTGAGGTGCTATGCTCGATCTGGCGCAGTTCTTGGAGAAGCCTTTTAAGCCTGCGCCCCCAAACCCCCGGAAGACCCATGATGAAGTTGCTACGAGACCGCTGCGGCGCACAGATGATTGAGTATGTCATCCTGGTGGGGGTGGTGGCCCTGTTGGCCATCGCAGCGTTCCAGAAGTTTGGCTTCAAGGTTCGCTCCGCGGTTGATACCCAGGCGGTGAAGGTTTCCAAGGACGATGACGAGTGAAGACGGCCGCCATCGACGGTCGCGATGAGTTGGCAAGAAAAAAGGTGCTCCGATGTTGCTAAGGCGTTCTTCGTGGTTCCTGGTGCTCATGGCCCTTGGTGGCCTGGGCGGTGCGGTGGCCTGTAGCACCCCTGACGAAAGTGCTCTGGTACCCTTGGGGGGTACGGGGAGCACCGGCTCCGCGGTCCTGGCGGACAACGCTGAGATGCTTCCCCAAGAAGCCGCTAACGCAGTCATTGTCGAGGAAGGACGGCTTCTCTTTCCTGCCTCCTATACCCGGCTTCTGTTGAAGAAGCCGGGAGATATCCTCCTGGGTGAGCGTCAGCAACGGGGGGTTGTTTCCGGCAACAACCCTCAAGGCTTCTTCCGCAAGGTGGTTTCTGTGCAACGACAGGGAGGCCACATCGTTGTCCTTACCGAACCTGCCTCTCTGACCGAGGCCTTTCAACAGCTCCACTTCGAGGCTTCGATTCAGGGGCCTACCCTCACCGCGGAGGGCCCTGCTGGTGAGCTCAACCCCGACGGGCTTGGCTACTTGCCCCAGGGCAAGGGGAAGCCCATCGAGATCTTCAATTTTTCCGGCAAATCTCTCTTTGATGTGAAGGAGGGGGTCCAGGTTGGTGGCAAGAACGTGGGCTTCCATGCCTTTGCCAAGGTTGACACAGGGTTCCTCAAGTTTACCCCTAGCTACGACATCAAGGCCGACGTTACTCCACCCAAGTTCGGTCTTGACGGGATCTCGCTCCCCAAGCTTAACTCCTTCAAGGCCTCTGCTACCGGTGCTCTCGACGCCCAGCTCGTGATGCATCTTGGGCTTAAGCTTGACAGCGAGCTAGATTCCGCCACCTTCACCCAGCTCGTTGCCCAGAAGATCTTCAAGGCCAAGGACGCCAACCTCGCTGACTACAACCTCGACTTGGGTTCTGTGAAAGCAGGGCCTATCTCGATCCCCATCAACGTCCAGTTCACTGCTGTCCTCTCGTGCGATTTCGTTTGGACTGGTGGTGCTGAGGTCAAGTACGGCGGCAAGGCCAACGCCAGCATCACTGCTGGGCTTAAGTATGAGAGCGAGCAGATTTTCCCTATCTTTGAGAAGTCAGCATCCTTCGAGCAGATCGGCCCCAATTGGACATTGGACGGCTTGGTTCGCGTCAAGTGTGCTATCGCTCCTACCCTGCAGCTCAAACTTTGGGATCTTGGTTCCGCCCAGATCTGGAGCAAGGCCTACGCAGGCATCGCAGGCAGTCTCACATGCGGTGAGCCCTCCGGTGACCCGCCCAAGCAGACCGGCCAAGTCAAGGGCGAAGCTCTCGCTGGTGTCCGCGCTGGGATCAAGGCCAACCTCAACCTTCTGGGTCTAGTCAAGTACAACAAGGAATGCACTCTCTTTGATCTCCAGAGCCCTAAGGCCTCCTTCACGCAGTCCTTCTCCTTGCCCAGCGGGCCGAAGGCCTCCTGCGAGGGCGGCGACCTACCCTTCCAGCTTGAAGAACCGCCCGCTCCCGAGAAGTGTTTTGGCAGCGGCGGTAGTGGCGATGGTTCCGGCGGTGCCAATGGTACGGAGACAGGTGGGGGTTGTAAGGAGGGATTCAACGATGTAGCTGCCGGCTGGACTTGCGATGTGAAGCAGTGGAACGACTGTAAGTGCGACTGCAATTGCGGCGTCAAGGATATCGATTGCAAGGACGGCGAGTGCTCCAGTTGTAGCCACGATGAGTGTACTGTTGGTGAGCCTTTGGGGAACTCTTGCTCTCCCTGCACCGAGAAGGTCTGTGCCCAAGATCCCTACTGCTGCGAGGAGAAGTGGGGCCCTAGCTGCTTCGTGACCGTCGAGCAGGTCTGTGGCAAGAAGTGCAGCAATT
>JANWXX010000097.1 GCA_025057345.1 Polyangiaceae bacterium
CAGCTACGAGCCATCCAGCGGGAGCTAGGAGAGGAACCCCAGAAGAGCGAGGCAGAAGCCTTGCGTGAGCGGTTTAACAAGATCGAGCTTCCCGAGGAGGTCCGGAAAGTCGTTGATCGGGAGCTCAAGCGCCTGGAGGGGATGAATCCCAACCAGGCCGAGGTACATGTGATCCGGAACTACCTGGAGCTAATCGCGGATCTCCCCTGGACAGAGCGAGCTCCTGTCAACGATGACCTGAATCGCATCACAGAGCGGCTGGATGCAGATCACCAGGGGCTCGATGAGGTGAAGAAGCACATCCTTGAGCACATGGCCGTAATCAAGCTCTCCGGAAACCCACGGGGTACGATCCTCTGCCTGGTCGGTCCTCCCGGAGTCGGCAAAACCTCCCTCGGGCAGTCCATCGCTGACGCCACCGGGCGCCCCTTCGTCCGTATCGCCCTAGGTGGGGTGAGAGATGAGGCAGAGATTCGTGGTCACCGACGCACCTATGTTGGGGCGCTCCCAGGACGTATTCTGGCAGCACTCCGCAAAGCGAAAGTGCGGAATCCGGTGGTGCTCTTGGATGAGATTGATAAGCTCTTCTCCGGCTGGAGTGGTTCCCCCGAAGCAGCGCTGCTAGAAGTGCTGGACCCGGAGCAGAACCGGACGTTCACGGACCACTACCTAGAGCTCCCCTTTGATCTCTCCGAGGTGCTCTTTCTCACCACGGCGAACACCCTTGATACCCTGTCCGCGCCTCTCCGCGATCGCCTAGAGATCTTGGAGATCCCCGGCTACACCCAGGACGAGAAGCTGCGGATCGCCCGCAACCATTTGATCCCCAAACAACTTAAGCAGCACGGCCTGACGGATGGGCTCCTCCACGTGAGCGACGAGGCACTAGCAACCATCGTGCGAGAGTACACAAGAGAAGCCGGGGTACGACAGCTTACCCGAGAGATTAGCAAGCTCTGCCGGGCCTTGGCCCTCCAACTTGGCAAGAACCCGGACCAAAAGCCTCAGCCCCTTGTTGTGGAAGGGAGTAACCTGAGGAAATACCTGGGTCGCCCCCGCTTCTTCCGGGAAGTGGCAGAGCAGGTCCAGACCCCCGGTGTAGCCATCGGCCTAGCCTGGACCCCTGTGGGCGGCGATATCCTTTTTATCGAAACCTCCCGCATGCCGGGTAAGGGTACCCTGGAAATCACCGGACAGATCGGTGACGTCATGAAGGAGTCCGCCCGTGCCGCCCTCACCTATGTGCGGAGCAATGCCAAGAAACTTGCCATTCCGCAGGAGGTGCTTGAGGGTCACGACCTGCATATCCACGTTCCTGCCGGGGCCACCCCCAAGGATGGCCCCTCTGCGGGCGTGACCATGTTCACAGCCTTGGTTTCCCTACTATCTGGCCGGAAAGTCCGGGGGGATACAGCGATGACCGGGGAGGTGACCCTGCGGGGCCGTATCATGCCTGTGGGCGGGATTAAGGCCAAGGTACTCGCTGCCCACCGCGCGGGGATTTCCCGGATTCTTCTACCGAAGAAGAACGAGCAGGATCTGGAGGATATCCCTGACAATGTTCGAGCAGAGCTGGAGATCTTCCTCGTGGAGGATATGAGCGAGGTGCTCGACCTGGCTTTGGAGCCTGCTCCCTTCCTTTCTGTCTCCCTTGCCCTCCCTCCCGAAGGCTCCGAGCTCACCCACGGTACGGTTTGATCCTTGCTGGAGGGCCAAGTCTAGCAGGCGCCCCCCTTGCGGGGGAGGCCATTCGGACAGGCAGGAGCGCAAATCTTGGTAGTCCCGTCGGGGAGCTGTCCGGGGGGACAGCTATGGGGGCCAACGGGGCCAATAGTAGGGCCGGTGGCTACCGAAGCCTGGACCACGAAGGCTGCAACAAAATTCCTCTTGAGCGTTCCCTCTTGGATCCAAGCGTAGCCGCCCCGTCCCCAGGAGGAACCCCAGCTGTTCTTCACCAGATAGTACCACTGGCCATCCTGGAGTGCGAAGCCCGCTAGCGCCACCGTGTGGACTGCTGTCGAGCCAGTGTAATCAGGGATGAGGGGCTCCGCATCAGCACTCTTGATCACCGCCTTCCACGCCTCTGGATCGACCCGCAGGGCGTAGAGTACGTCCTGGTCACGCAGCAGCGCGTCCCGAAGCGCTTCGCCGCTGGTGCCGTCCACAGAAAGCAGGGATAGCAGACGAGCAAAGGGGGCGTGGTCGAGGTCTGCAGCAGAGGGGGTGCCCTGCGCGGAGCGGGTGCAGGCGAGGCTAGCCTCCGGGGAGGCCCAGGCGCATGCCTTCGCCTCATCGTAGGGAACCCTCCCTTCGTCAGCGATGCCCTTGCCCAGGTTGGCCTGGAGCAGCTCGCCAAGAGAAGGCTTTGGGGAGCGAGCCCAAAGGTGCAGCGCAGACACAGGCAAAAAGCCCCCACCGTTACGGATCAGCGTCTGGTCGATGACCGAGGCAAGGGCGTGAGCGACGGCGCTCCCCACGCTTTTTTGGTGGCGGACAGGCCCCTCCATCTTGCTGACCCGGTGGTCCAAATACTCTACGAGCTTCTTGGGAGGCACCGGGGCAGGCATTACCGGGATCCCACTCATTGCCCCATAAGCGGCATGGAAGCAGTCCAGCGGGATCGTTACCCCATCGATCTGTACCTCGCCGCAACCCTTGCCCTTTGGGGGTGTCCTAGCCGGGAGCTTCAAGCCTCCGATGGGCCAGCGTAGGGAAGGGCGAGGCCCCGGAGTTGCTGTCGCCGTCGCCGGAGGAAGCGTTGTCGACGTCGGAGGTGCTGCGGTGGCTGCCGGGGGAAGAGTCGTTGCTGGGGGAGGTGTCTCCGTCATCACCGGGAGGGGTGCTGTCACCGGGGGAGGTGACATGATGGGAGACTGAGCCATGGAGGAAGGAGGCTCAGGGCGGCGACGGCTGGGAGGAACACAGGAGGCGACGAGGGCCCCCAAGTAGGCGAGCGAGAGGGTGGCAAGGAAAGCGCGGACAGTGAGCGAGCGCATGACGTCTGGCAGCATAGACCACGGGGGCTATCAGGGTTTCCCCAGAGCGTCTCGGAGCCCCTGCCCCACGGTAGAGAGCAGGGAAGTCGGGAGCTGCATCCGAACCCGCACCGTCAGCCCATCCCGGGAAATCTCGGCACTGGCGAAGGCAGTCCTCAACCCCGGAAGCCACGGGGCTCCCTCCCCCTCCTCACTGCGGAGCCGCAGTAGCATCGCCTCGGTGCTAGAACAGGCCACTTCCGAGGCACAACCCACCACCAACCGGAGCGGCGCCGGATCCGCAGCCCCCAGGCTCAGGCCCAGGCCCAGCACGCCGGCCAACGCAGAGTGCCCCTCACCAAGACCTTTCTGGAGTCGCTCCCGCAGGTCTGTCGACAGCAGGGCGGAAACCACGAGCGCTCCCTCACCCGCCTCAGCCCGCAGCGCCACGTGCCGGGCATCCGCCTCGACGGAGGGCTCACGCCCGACAGATGTCGCCATCATGCGGCGAACGTAGGAGAGACCTCCGACAAGTAGCGGCCCCCCCTCGCTGGCGGCTACTACACCCTCGCTCCCGGAGGCCACGTCGGTCACAACGGCGAAGGCACCCTCCCGAAGCACCACCGGGCGACCCCCCCGGGCCCGAATGACCCTCTCGACGCAGCCTATCAGCGGAGCTACCCGGAGCGGCCCTGCCACGACGACACCAAACTCACCGTCGGCGGATGCAGCGGGCATCGCCAGGGCCACTTCGGTGGCGCCTGCTAGGGGATCTTCCCCGCAGGCGGCGCGCAGCTCGGAGGTAGAAGGCAGTCCGTCACGGCCCAACAGCGCTTGGAGCGCCGGGCCCCTGGAGCGGCGTAGATCCGCAGTCACCAGCAGCAAAGGCCCGGAAGGGACTGCCTGGAGTGCCGGAGCATGGAACACTGGGGAACCACCATGGCGAGCAGCCAGCCAGAGGAGCCAAGCGAAGAGCGCTAGCAGAGGTCCGTAGAACAGCAGGTTGTGCCAGAGAGTCGACGTTCGCAAGGAGGCCCGGAAGAGGTAGCTGACCCGGCGTGGTGTGGAAACGAGGTCGCGAGCAAAGGGACTGGTAATGCAGGAGTCGAGGGTACTTTGGGGGGTGGGAGCCTCCTCTGTGCTCCTCCACCTTCTAGCCATTGTAGGGCGTCACCACTTACTGCGTGTGGAACCCGTGCCCCAAGGGTCGGCCACTGCTCATCAACACATCCACAAATCCTGGACCAAGGTCAACGTCGCATGCTGCGAGACGGAAGCAAACTCCTTCCTATCGCCCCCGAATCCGCCAGGTCGTGTACCTTCGGGGTGTGACGAAGCCCAAGATCTCAACCGGAAACGGCACAAGCCAAACCTCCGCAAAGCCTTTGAAAACCGGGCAGCTATCCCATAGGGATCCAGAAGATTTTGTCCACATTGGCATCACCCCACCTGATCTTGCAGGTGATACCAAGGCACAGCGGCTCGACGCTCAGCTAGCCAACACCGAGACAAGACCGGGGCCCATCGCCCTTTCCAAGCTCCCCTGGCTCAAGCAGAACCTGGCTTACCAGGCCGGCTACCACCTGATGACGCACGGCCTCATGGAGCATGCGAATCACCCGGAGATCGAGGTGTGCAATGTACCTGGCGTCCTCGTGCGTCCCACCGCTGCGATTCTCAACAAGATTGCAGACTATGTGCTCAACAGCGGGCGTAAGATCCGTCCTGGCGAAACCATGAGCCTCACCCCCCAGGACGACCCCTTCCTTGGGGTACTCTCCTTTCGTAGGATCCGCCCCGGGAAGGGAGGTATGGATCACGAGCAGGACGTACTGCGTCTGGTTTTCCTCCGCTGAGTAGGAACGAGGTCAACGTGATTGGGATGGTGACCGGGCGAATTGCCCACGAAGAACCGGACGGAACGCTGGTAGTGGATGTCAACGGAGTCGGCTACGAGCTGCTCGCGCCGCTGGGAACCATCGGACGGCTCCGGGGAGCCGGCAACAAGGGGCCCTCCGAGCCGCTAACCTTTTATGTTCACACGCATGTCCGAGAGGATACCCTCCAGCTCTTCGGCTTCTCCTCGGCCTTCGAGCGATCCGTCTTCCGGGAACTCCTGGGGGTTTCCACCGTGGGCCCCCGAACGGCCCTCTCCATTCTATCTCACATACCTGCGAGGGAGCTGGGTCGGGTCATCGCTCGTAAGGAGCTGGGGCGCCTAACCAGCATCCCCAACGTGGGGAAGAAGACTGCAGAGCGGCTGCTGCTGGAGCTCCGGGACAAGCTGCCCTCGACCGGTACCACAGAGCCCTGCCCCACCCCAGGAAAAGCGGCGGCTCCTGCCTCCTCCGGCAACAACCGAACCATGCTGATCTCGGCGCTCACCAACAGTGGTTACAAGCTTGCAGATGCCGAGCAAGCAGTGGAACTGCTAGGCGAACGAATTGACGTACTCCCGCTTCCGGAGCTGATCCGGGAGGCGCTTAAGTTGCTGGCGAGGTAGCGAGAGGTGCCGGGGATCACTGGACGCGGAAGGCATCCCAAGCGCAGAAGGCATAGAGGAGAGCCCCGAAGATAACAGCAACGCCACGAAGGAACATGCGCTCCTGGAAGGCCCAGACGGGAGCCATCATGGGCAGCACAAGGAGGAGCGGCGCACGCCAGGGGCGAGGGCGCCAGAGGAGGCCGTAGGCGGTGCTGAGCAGGCCCGTGACAAGGAGTGCAAGGCCGAGGGAGAGGCCAAGAGTGACAAGGGCGTCCCGCACAAGGGCGTTTTGGCCCCGGCAGGGCTAAAAGTCCAGGATTCCCTGGAGAAATGTTGGAGGAACTTGGGCAACAGAGCCGACGTGGTAAGGTGGCCGGGTGCATCTCCTGAAAACCCTCCCCCTTCTTCCTGCCTGCCTGCTGGTGGCCAGCGCCCCGGTCGTGGCTCTCTCCCCCTCGGTCAATGCCCAGGGTACCCGCGTGCCGACACTTGATGTGGATGACATCAAGATTGGAGCCAAGGGGTACGGATTGACGGTCTTCCAGGGGATGAAACCAGAGAAGTTCGATGTAGAAGTGGTCGGTATCCTAAGGAAGTTCCGCCCAGGGCAGGATCTCATCCTCATCCGAACCCCCCACGAGCGGTTGAACATTGCCCACACGGTGGCGGGGATGAGCGGCAGCCCCATCTTCCTCGACGGAAAAATGATCGGTGCCTATGCTTATGGCTGGCAGTTCGGTGCAGAACCCATCGCGGGGGTGACGCCAATCAAGAACATGCTCCAGGATATGGCAAGGCCAGTACCGCCGAACCTGCTCCAACCGATCCCTGTACCACCGCCGTCGCAACCCGGTACTCCAAGAAAGTCGGGGAAGGGGTTCCAGCCCGTGAAACGAGCGTCGCGAGAAGGTGGGAACGAATTCCGGGGGGATCTGGGAGAGTACGAGCTGCAGCGGCATGCACAACAGATCGGCGAGCGCCTCGCAGGGTCGCTTCAGGCACCCCCAGGAACCAAACTGGCATCGCCAAGCACTCTATTGAGTCTAGGTGGCATGGGGGATCGGATGGTGAAGGCAGTTGCCGAGATGATGACCCCGCTAGGTTTCGATGTGCAGCAAGGAAGTGGCGGAGGAGGGGGGCCGGACGCAAACGTTCCTATGATGTACGAGAACGGAGGGGCCATCGGGATCCAGCTCATCCGAGGAGACATCTCGGCCCAGGGGCTAGGGACGGTGACCTACGTAGAGGGGGATAAACTGGTGGCCTTCGGACACCCGATGATGCAGGGGGGGATCTCATCGATGCCAGCCTCCATCAGCAAGGTCCACTGGATTCTCGCGAGCCAGATGCGTTCGTTCAAGATGGGTGAGCCGGTGAAGCCGATGGGAGCAATGGTGAATGATCTTCAGGCCTCCATCGTGATTGATACCAAGGTGACAGCGCCTACGTTTCCTGTGACCGTAGATGTGGATGGGGTGGACGGAGCCCCCAAGAAGAGCTGGTCGATGGAGATCGCTCACGAGAAGTTCCTGTCGCCGATGTACCTGGCAGCGGCCATGGGGAACACGGTAGAGAGCACTGTGAGCGAGCGGAGGGATGCAACGTGGGAAGCAAAGACGAAGGTGTATGTCAAGGGCTATGGCTCCCTAGAACTCCATGACTTTGGGTTGGCCATCGGGGGTACACCGAATACTGACGAATTCTTCCGGTCGAGGGCAGTGCGAGCAGTGGGGATGATCCTCAACAACCCCTGGGAGTACGCTCAGATCGAGAAGGTCGAGATGAAGCTCAAGTTGACCTTCGCCCGGAACCTCTACTCGATGCGCGGCGTGCGCCCCTTGGAGGACACAGTAGACGTCGGAGACAAACTCCGGGTACAGCTCCGGCTAACCCAGTTCAATGCCGTGGACGAAACCAGGACCATCGAGATTCCAGTACCTCACGAGTTTGCTGGCAAGGAGTTCGCGGTATCCCTAGTGCCAGGATGGATGGAAGGGCCCGAGTTGGCCCCACCCGAAAGCTTGGCTACCCTGTTGGCCAATCTTCCCAAACAAAGCTTTGCGCCAGACTCGCTGTTGGCGGTCTACCAACTCCCCGGGACGGGGCTAGCCTTCAAGGGGCTCATTGCTCCACGGCTCCCGGCGAGTATGGCCGATTCCCTGGCCACCGCTAACGACTCGGATGCTCCTCGGGCGTTGCCCACGGTGGTTCGTATCCCGTTCCCCATGGGAAAGTTCATCGAAGGGCGCGACACAGTCCGTGTCCGCGTTCGTCCCTCCCTCCGTTGACCTCGCCCTTGTACCTTGTCCTCTCCACCTAATCCTTCCACCCCTCATGAAGAACACGATCCTGCGCCGACTCTCTCCCTCTCTCCTCGCCACTATAGCCGCTGCGGCGAGCGTCACCGTAGTTGCCCCTGCCGACGCCGTGGGCACTCGGCGCTTTGAGCTGGACTCCCAGGAAGATTTCCTCTCCGGTGATTTGCGAGGTGTTTCCGTCGACTCCCAGGGCCACGTTCGAGCCGGCTGGAATCTCGGTACCTTGACTATCTCCTCGGCGAATACAGTCTTGAGTGCACTGACCCTCAACGACGGCACAGTACTGTTGGGGACGGGAAATACTGGCAAGGTGCTCAAGGTCGCCGGAGGGCAAGTGACCGAGTACGCAGATACCAAGCAGATGGCTGTAACATCCCTGGTAACTGATGGAAAATCGGTGTTTGCTGCCACCCTCCCGGGAGGCAAGATCTTCAAGATCGATGGAGGAGGGGCCCTGACCGAGCTGCCAGCTATCGCTGACGCAGAGAACATCTTTGCCCTGGCCTATGACCCAAAGAAGAACGGAATCTACGCTGCAACAGGCCCCAACGGAAAACTGTTCTTTGTGCAGCCTGGAAGAGCTGCCGAGCTTGTATTCGACAGCGATGAGCCCAACCTGGTGAGCGTTGCAGTGGCGCCGGATGGGACCGTGTACACTGGCTCCAGCGGCAAGGGCCTCCTCTTCAAGGTGACTGGGCCCGGGAAGGCGGTCGTTCATGCCTCACCGAACGGCGACGAGGTGAAGGAGATCCAATTCGGTAAGAAGGGCGAGTTGTTCATCATCGCCAACGAAATGGGCGAAGGGAAGAGCACGTCGAGCCCGAAGCTACCATCCAAAGGAGCAGCGCCACCGAGAGCAGGCGGGAAAGCCGGGCGCGGGTCACTGATCCGCATCGACCCGGATGGCTCCATGGACGAGCTGTTCTCCCGTACCGATACGCACTTTGTCTCGCTGGCGATCGACGACAATGGCAGACCCTTCGTGGGAACAGGTGTCGAGGGGCGGGTCTACACCGCCGACGAAAACCACACCAGCATGCTCGTTGCCGACGTGGACGGACGGCAGGTGGGAGCACTGAGCGTGGTGGGGAAGAAGCGCTTCGTGGTAGCAAGCGATCCGGCAGCCTTCCATGAGATCCGCGGAACCGGGGGGGCCGACGCCTCCTGGACAAGCAAGGTGCTCGATGCAGGATTGAGAGCCAGCTATGGACGGCTGATGTGGCATGCCGACGGAACCATTGAGTTTCAGGTTCGTACGGGCAACAGCAATGATCCAGACGCCACGTGGAGCGACTGGTCCCAACCCCTCACCTCTCCTGGGAAAGTCACCGTCCCCCCCGGTCGCTTCGTTCAGCTCCGGGCACGCTTCTCCAAGGACAGCAACGCCACCCTCCATGATATCTCCCTGCCCTTTGTCACTGACAACCTGCGGGCGGTGGTCACCTCCATAGAAGTTCGCTCCTCCAAAACGACCTCCAGTGGAGGAGTGCCCTCCAGCGGTTCGGAAATTCCCTCGCGATCCTCGACCATTAAGCTCAACTGGCGTGTCGACAACCCGGATAACGACCAGCTTCGCTATCGGATTAGCTTCCGATTCGAAAAGCAACCTGGTGCTTGGCGCGATCTCACCAAACCTGACGAGGTATACACCCGCTCCGATCTCGATTGGGACACCGCCTCGCTACCGGAAGGCACGTACCGGGTCCGGGTCGAGGCCTCCGACGAAATGGCCAATCCGCCGGACCGGGTTACCCGCCACTCCCTCGAATCCGGCCCCATCCTGGTGGATAATACCGCCCCAGTCTTTCGCTCCCTACGGACCCAGGGAAAGCGCATCTTGGCCGAGCTAGTGGATGGCCTCGGCCCCATCGTCCGCATCGACTTCGCTGTCAATGGGCGCACCGAGTGGCGCCCCCTCGCCCCGAAGGACGGGATCTTCGACGAGCCTACCGAGGAGATCGACGTCGACCTCTCCCCCATACTCCCTCAGGGAACCAACCTAATTGCCATCCGAGCCTTCGACCAAGCCGGAAATTTCGTGGTACGTGACATCGAGGTGAAGTGACCGGGCGGCCACGACGTTCCACCAAGCGCCTGGTGGCGCTCTTCTTCGGAGGACTCTCCGCAGGGTTGATCGCCCTGGCCTGCTCAGTCCCCGCCAGGGAGGGGACAGGCCCCCGGGTAACCGCTTGCTCCGAAGGGTGCCCCGAGACGGATGGCAGCACCGATGGCCCGACGGAGGCCGCCCAGCTCGGCTTCGACGGAGGGAGCAACCAAGCTGTTCGCAATGCCAATTGCGGTGTTCCCTCCGACTGCAACCCAGATCCCGATCAATCTGCCTGGAGCTGCGAGGGCACGCTGGTGCAGCAGCTCCCTTCCGGAGGTGGGCTCTCGCTGCCATCTGAGCTCCCGGAGCTCGGCTCGCTGGAGCCAACGCCAACCGGGGCAAAGGGATCAAAATCGGCCCTTTCCTGCCAGGTGTTTCGCAAGGACACCGAGACTGCGGTGGAGTGTGTGCGCTCTGGTGAGGCTCAGGAGGGAGAGGCCTGCCGCGGTGTCTTCGTTGACGACCGCGGAATGCTCAGGAGTGACTGCGCACCAGGGCTAGCCTGTGTACGCGGGACGGACAGCGGCGAGAGCAATGCTGGTCAGTGCAGGCCTTACTGCTGCTTCGGGGTCGGTTGTAGCCCGGGAACCTGGTGCGCTCCGAGGCGGGTCTTCGAAGTATCCCCGGGGCCCGATCCGCTTTTTGTCCCGGTGTGCGCGCCTTCCGATAACTGCACCCTACTGGACCCAGGGGCGTGCCCAGCGGGTCAGGTCTGCGTTCTGGTAGCGGACAGGACCACGAGCTGCGATGTACCAGGGAAGGGAAGAGCGGGTCAGCCCTGTCCTTGTGCTGCAGGGCATGTCTGTGCCCGGGACACAAACACTTGCCGAGCCATCTGCCGTGTCAGGATGGACTCCGATTGCCCGGAGGGGCTGTGCGTAGGCGGGGGAAGCGTAATGCCACCGGGCTTTGGCCTGTGCGTGGCCCCCTGAGAGATGCACGGCAGAAGCCTGTCTGTGCTAGGAGCGGGCGCCATGGAAAACAGAGCCGATCTGATCCCCGTGGGCGCCTGGGTTCCAGGGCACCAGCCTCCTGCCTTCGCTCGCGCTGAGCTGATCCGTGCGGTCGAACGAGTGCGGGAGCCGATGCACATCGTCCGGGAGGGGCGGGGGGGGCGGCTGGGGGTCGCCTGGGGAGGAGCGCTGGCGGCGCCGGGGCAAACCGGAGCATTGCCGCTGATGGCCACCCTACCAGCCCTCTACCCGGAATGGCTGGGGGACCGGAGCTTCTGTGAGATCCACGGGGTACGCTTCCCCTACATCGCCGGTGAGATGGCCAACGGGATCGCATCCGCAGCGCTGGTCATCGCCATGGGCAAAGCTCGCATGCTTGGGTTCTTCGGGGCGGGTGGGCTGCTTCCAACACGGATCGAGCGGGAGGTAGCTCGCATCCGGGAGGCGCTCGGGGAGCTCCCTTGGGGAGCCAACTTGATCCATGCACCCCACGAGCCCGCCATCGAGGAAGCCACTGCGGACATCTTCCTGCGCCATAGCGTCCGGAACGTCTGCGCCTCCGCCTACATGGATCTTACCCCCGCAGTGGTGCGCTATGCGGTGAGCGGCCTCCACCTCGATCCCTCGGGGAACATCCAAAGGCACAATCATCTATTCGCCAAGATCTCCCGTCCGGAGGTGGCCCGGCGGTTCCTGAGCCCGGCTCCAGTAGCGATCCTCCAAACGCTGCTGGCCCAGGGGAAGATCACCGCGCAGCAAGCAGAGCTGGCGGCCCATGTCCCGCTGGCAGAGGACATCACTGTAGAGGCAGATTCTGGCGGCCACACGGACAACCGGCCGCTGGTGGCTTTGCTGCCAACAATCCAGCGGCTCGCGGCGGAGATCGCCGCCCAGCAAGGCTACACCCGACCCATCCGGGTGGGGGCTGCCGGAGGCCTAGGGACGCCGGGAGCGGTGGCAGCAGCCTTTGGGCTAGGGGCTGCCTATGTCCTCACCGGTTCGGTCAACCAGGCCACCGTCGAAGCGGGGATCTCACCCCAAGCCAAGCAGATGTTGGCCCAGGCGGACGTGGCAGACGTTATCATGGCCCCGGCAGCGGACATGTTCGAGCTGGGGGTGAAGCTCCAGGTACTGCGCCGAGGGACCATGTTCGCCGTGCGTGCCCAAAAGCTCTATGACCTCTACAGTGCCTACCCATCCCTCGACGCCATCCCCGCCGAGGAGCGAGCTGCCATCGAACGCTCTATCTTTCGCGCCCCCCTTGACGAGATCTGGCAGGAAACCCGCCGCTTCTTCGAGGAGCGAAACCCTCACGAGGTCCAGCAGGCCGAGAGCGACCCCAAGCACAAGATGGCCCTAGTGTGCCGCTGGTACCTAGGGAAATCGAGCCGCTGGGCTATCGATGGCGACGACAGTCGACGCTCGGATTACCAGATCTGGTGCGGTCCTGCGATGGGAGCCTTCAACGTGTGGGCGAAGGGCTCGTTCCTGGAGCCCGTGGAGAACCGGACGGTAGTGCAGATTGCCCTGAACTTGCTAGAAGGAGCCGCAGTGGTGACCCGGGCCCAGCAGCTACGCAGCTACGGCATCCCGGTCCCCCCGGAGGCTTTTTCTTTTCGCCCTCGCCCCCTCAACTGAGCAGCGTTCAGCCCATCACACAGACCGGCTGTCGGGCATAGTCCGTCATGCAGCAGAAGCCAGCAGAGCAGGCGGGCTTGCCTGCCTCGTACACCTGGCAGCAGATCCCGGTGGGGGGCCGCCATCCTGGGCGGCCCTTAACGGCCCTCCTGGAACCTCCGCGCCAGACCTTGACATAGAACTCGCTCCCCTCTCTACCCCAAGAGGCAACCATGCACAGAGGTTTCCAGGCAGGATGGTGGGTGGCTGTAGCAGTGGCAGCTTGCGGCATCCTCCTTGCCTGACCGCCAGCTCCCCCAAGCTTCCCGAGAAATTCCCCCTACAGCCTAGCCTCGTCTCCCCAGGCCCCTGGATCGGTGCCAGTCACCAGTGCAGGATCTGCTAGTATGGCCCCTGAAGGGGATCTCCGGCTTGGTGGAGCTTGGAGCCCACGCCAACGTCTCAAAAACGATCTGATCTTCTGGCTTGCCCGGGGAGCACTGAAGCTCGCCCAAAAGCTCCCAGAGCCGGCACTGATACGAGCTTGCCGTGGGCTTGGGTGGTTGGCCTGGGCTGCCCTACCCCAAGCACGTCGTCGTGTCGCCCGCAACCTGGCGCTTGCCTTCGGTTCTCCAGCTCCCCCATCCTCCCGTGTATTCCTAGCGCTGGCGGACTCCCTTGCCGATACCCTCTTGCTGCTGCATGGTGGGCCTGCCATGGGAAAACGCCTCCGGCTTCCCGATGCAGCACTCCACGCCTTTCAGAAAGCGCTAGAGCAAGGGAAAGGTGTCGTGCTGGCAACCGCTCACCTTGGCCCATGGGAGCGTTTTGGCGCTGTACTTCGGGAGGCTGGGCTTCCGCTGACAACCGTAGCGAGGGAGAGCTACGAT
>JANWXX010000098.1:0-12977 GCA_025057345.1 Polyangiaceae bacterium
ATCCCGACCGTAGTCGCGGATTAGGAAGAATGCGGCGCGGATACCCTTCTCATCCCCCTGCTCAACCCTCTCGGCAGCACTTTCCAGGTGTGCATGAACCTGTACTGCACAAGCACTTGCTAGTCGAAAGAGGAACGAGAGATCCCGCTCGTTGGTGGGCCGGTCAGAGAGTCGGATGAGAGCGTCCAGAGGGCTCCTAAGGGACGGAGGACGGCTCTCCCCAGAGAGCGCCCAGTCAGCTAGAGTCCAGGCTCCGCGGGCACTGACGGGACCTTTGCGTGCAAGGCGTTGGGCATGAAGGCGAGACGTCGTATCCCCGGCTCGTACTGCAAGCTCCCCGAGAAGCAACCATCGACCCAAGTGCCGATCGGCATCCCGAAGTATCACAAGCGCTGGAGCAAGGGCTTCCGGCTGGGTCGGCTCTTGCAAGAGGGACCAGAATAGCTCCGTACAAAGCTCAATGCGGGAAGCCTCCTTGAGGCGGAGAGCCAGGGCTTCCAGCCCCTCGCCTCGGGTTTCCCCACGCCGCAATCTCGCCACTTCTGCTGCGAAGGCAAGCTGCGGCGAACGGCTGCTAGCCGCCCGGAGCAGCGGCATCGCTAGCGCCTGATCCGAACAGAAGCAAGCAGCTGCCACCACCCCGAGACTGACTTCCTCTGCCGAAAGGGCAGCCACCAGCGGCTCGACAACCCTCCTATCGTCGACCTCCGCCAACGCGCGGAGCGCTCCCAGAAAGAGCGGACGATCAAAAGCTCCGCGGCGTGCCAGTGTGGAAGTAACGTCGGCGAGCAGTGCACGCCCCAGTTCACTCCAGGCTCCCACGGCTCGCAGCGCTCCTGCCAAACGCTTCTCTGATGGAGGTCTTCGTCGCAGCGCCACCATTACCTCCTGAGTGAGACGCTCGATCACAGGGAGCCATGAGGCATCTTGAGCCTTCACCCAACCCCCTGTGCAAGGAGCTTCCTGGCAAGTGTGGAGATTCCATAGAGGTGGAGATTATCCTCTTTCACCCAACGTACCTCCTCGTACATCTCTGGATAGCGAGGAGAGTTGGTGAGGTTCCCTTGGAATACCGTCACATGCATCTTACGGTGAGAAAGTATGTGCTGCACCTTACCCACAGGAATGGGAGAAGCTGCGAAGGAGGCAAGACAGCGGGAAGCCTCCTCGGGGGAGGATGCCTCAACGAGGGGCGGTTCCCAGAGACCACCGAAGAGGACGTCTCCTCGGCGTCGCCCAAGGAGAACCGAATCTGCCTGCTTGGCGATCAAGGCAGCCGCATGGATCACGAGTAGGGGTCTAGGTGGAGCCAAGATGGGGAGGGAAGCCGCGATGCCTAGGCGATTGCCCTCGCAGATGAATGCGAGTGGACAGAGCAGACAGAGGGGATCTCGGGGAAGGCAAACGGTGGCGCCCAACTCCATCAGGGCCTCGTTAAAGAGGCCGGGAAGATCCGCCGGAACAAGAGCTTCTGCCAAAGACCATAGACGCCGCTGAACCCGTGTCTGCCGGGCATCCTCTCGGATGGCGTGGAGGCGGACGAGCACGCGAAGCACATTACCATCGACTAGAGGGGTCCGTATCCCAAAGGCCATGCTAGCGATGGCTCCGGCAGTGTAGGGGCCTATACCCTTAATGGTGCGGAGCAGCTCGACACTCCGAGGAAGCTCTCCGCCAAAGCGAGCGACGACGTCCCGAGCACCCTCGTGGAGACTTCGGGCACGCCGGTAGTAACCAAGACCACTCCAAAGGGCGAGCACCTGGTCGATATCGGCGGTGGCGAGATCCCGAATGGAGGGAAATGCCGTAAGAAAGCGTTCATAATAAGGGATCACTGTGGCGACGCGGGTTCGCTGGAGCATCACCTCACTGACCCACACCCGGTAGCCCGTCCGATCCTTGCGCCAGGGGAGATCCCGAGCACTGCGCCCGAACCAGGGGAGAAGCGCAGCAGCGACACCAGAGCGAGGCTCCACGGAGAAGGCATCAGCGACAGGCTGCCTCGACATCCTCAATCTTCCTGGGGATCTCGGCCGTGAGCACCCGTGGACCTGCCGGGGTGATCAGCACATCATCTTCGATACGTATGCCCAGACCACGTAGCCCGGGAGGAGCGTCCTCGTCCTGTGGGGAGATGTAGAGCCCCGGCTCCACGGTCAGGACAACGCCAGGTTCCATAAGGCGAGGTTTTTGGTCGATAAAGTAGGCGCCTACGTCGTGCACATCCATGCCGAGGTAGTGGCTGGTACGGTGCATGAAATATCGTCGGTAAGCTCCTTCCTCGATCAGCTTTTGGGGTTCTCCCCGGAGGAGCCCTAGGCGTACCATCCCAACCACCAGAAGCTCCACGGCGGCAGCGTGTACATCTTCGATAGAGCTTCCCGGAACACAGCGAGCAATGGCGGCTTCTTGGGCTGCGAGTACCACCTCATAGGCAGCCCGCTGATCCGGTGAGAAGCGCCCGTTGATAGGGAACGTCCGGGTCACATCGCTAGCGTAGTAAGCCACCTCTGCACCTGCATCTACCAGAAGCAGATCGCCATCGCGGAGCGGCCCGCTGTTGGCACGGTAGTGGAGCGTCGTACCGTTGGCTCCGGCACCTACGATGGGGGGATAAGCGCATCGCTCCGAGCCGAGGCGACGGAAGGCTTCTCGCAACGCTGCATCCACCTCGTACTCGTAGCCCCCCGGTCGTGCTCGTCGCATCGCCGCGAGATGGCCCTCACAAGTCACATCCGCAGCCCGCTGCATCGCTCTCACCTCTCCCTCATCCTTGCGCCATCGCATTTCGTGGAGGATGGGCTCCGGGTCCACGATCTCCGTGGGCCACAGGTAAGGTGAGCGCCCCCGAGCCCGAACCGTGTCAATGGCCCACAGTATCAGATCGTCCCGGTCACGGTAGCGACCCAACCGGTGGAACAGCCTACGTCGTCCCCTGAGCAGCTCAGGGAGACGGTTGTTCAGCTCTTGGATCGGGAAGGCCTCGTCAGCCCCATGCAACTCCCGTGCGCCTTCGACTCCAACACGCCTCCCATCCCACACGTCCCGCTCGGGATGCCGTGGACGGACAAACATCACCAACCTCCCTCGCCCCTCATCCGCCAATAGCACCGCCGCGCTCTCCGGTTCGTCAAAACCTGTCAGGTAGTAGAAGTCGGAGTCCTGCCGGTATTCATGTTCGACGTCTCGGTTCCGGTAGGCCACCGGGGCTGAGAACAGCACCATGACCCCAGTCCCCATGGCTTGCGCCACCGCTGCACGCCGCATGTGAAAGAGCATCAGAACGCATCCTGAGCCGACCCTCTGCCGAAGACAAGCGCCCTGTGTTCACCAAAGCAGAAGCGAGGTGCGGTAGATCCGGGTTTCTCCCTCCTGGCCCACGTTCCAGGGGATGTCCGGGGCTTCCAGGGGGGAGCTGTAGTTGTAGACTACCAACCTCCGCGGCTCTCCAGGATCCCAGAGAATCCCAGGGAAGCAGGTGTCACCCTTGCCCGGTAGATCATCCATCCACCGCACTTCCAGAGTGGCTCGGTCTACCTGCCAGAAGGCAGTTCGCTTGGGGCGAGCGCTGTACTCTGCCAGGTTCTTCACGGCAACGCCCGCGTTCCAGGTACCGTCGTCCGTAGTGTACACCTCGAACTTACCATCCTTGGTGACGTTGCGGCGACCGATGAGGAAGATCTCACCTCGGTAGGCAAACACATAGGGCGAATCGTATTTCTTAGGATCGTGGCGGCAGCTCCACTGGCCGAGCGCCTGCCGTGGCGCATAGCAGATCTTCGACCCCCATCCGGTAGCATCGCCAGACTCGTTACGAACCACCGCATAGAGGTCACCTCGGTCATCGAAAGCAAAGTCAGTCTCCGAGCCGCCCCCCTGCAGCACCACCGGGTGTGCCGGGTCCACCCCGCGCCAAGTGATCCCGTCATCGGACGTAAGAAAATGCACGTTCAGCGGCTCCCCGCTGAAATCGTACTCTCGTTCACCGTGCTCGTAGGCAGTCATGTAGGCTCGCTCGCCCAACTCCTTGACCCGCCACGGGATGAAGCTCTCATAGGGGCGGTAGATCGGCACCGGCTCGGTCCACTGACGAGGGCCAAGGTACTCGCTCACGAACATTCCTTGGGGCTCAAAGTTAAAACGGTTGGTCCCCAGCTTAGCAAAGTAGAGGAACAACCGCCCCTTGTAAGACATCAGCCGAGGCTCCCGCAGGTCCGTCTGCATGTCATAGACTCGCTCAAAGGACCAGATCCACTCATCCTTCGAGCTGAACACGTAGAGTCTGGTATCCTCCGAGGCGTAGTGGTTTTTCCCGTTGCGAATCGCTAGAAAGACCCTGCCTCCGTGACGGATCACATCCACATTGTTGTTCGAAGGACCATATCGTCTCTGGTACTCATCTGGTAGCCAGGGGCCTGGTACCACTTGCCGCGTATCCTCCTGCACCGGGGCGGGACGCTGTGGGTCCGGCGTGGTAGGACGGCCTTCCACCCTCAGATCTCCCTCGCCCCCACACCCAAATACCAGCAACATCCACCAAGCTATTGCACCCCACCGCGAGCCTCGCATCCTCCCAGGGAGGATAGCCAAAAAGGGAGCAGGCTGAGTGTTTCGATGAACACCCAGCCTGCGCCTCCTTGGTCCCCTGTTCGGGGCGCGATAAGGTCATGCCTCCTGTGGCACCTCGAAACCTACGCCAGGCTAGGGCCGTAGGCCCCTACCCTCCTGCATCGGGGTGAGCGTTGCCGCCAGGGGGGTTGCCCAGGTTGTCACGGACGACCCCGTGGCACCACGCTAGCTCGCCGCGACCTCCGAGCTGAGACCTTGGTGATGATGCATGATGATCGACCCTCCTCCGGTGGTACCGGCGCCCCTGGTCTCCAGGGAAAAGGATGCCTGAAGGGATAGATGGGGCGTTCCATGTAAGTGGCCCGCAGGCCAGTGGTTAAGATGCCGGCGCGGGCGAACCCGCCGGACCAATCCTGGGGCGAAACCCCGACCGGCATCGATGGAGGGCACTATAGCACCAACTTGCCTTCCGTTATCTCTTGAGCTCCAACCATAGCTCGCTGAGCCGCTTCTCAGAAACTGGCACTGCTGCCTTGAGCTCCGGCGCGAATACCTGCACCCGCCACTCCTCTATCAGCCACCGTACCTCATCCAGCTGTCCCGCCTTGTGCCCCTGAGCTCGCAGGACCGGCTCATGTCGGAGGAAATCTTGCCAAAGCCTTATCACCGGGGCTGCTTTCGCCTCATCCTTCGACGGATCCAGAGGGAGCCGCTGGAGCCGGACCTGGATGGCCTTGAGGTACCGTGGAAGATGCCTGAGCCTGTCCCGCGGGGAGGTGGCCAGCAGATCCGGTGGAATCAACCGGTCGAGCTGTCCCTGGATGTCATCAAGGGAAACCTTGCTCTTTCCTGCCTTCGCCGCCAGCAGCGCCTTGAGCGCCGTCGATGTCTTCTGGTACTCGCCTGCGATCTCGACGGCCATGCGATCCAAGGATGCCAGTGCCTCCGGTAGCGCCCGTCTGCCTTCTTCCAGACGCCGGTGGAAGGTGACCTTGTCCCGGGGGAAGGTTGCTGCATCCACCAGGCCAAAGACCTCGTCCACCGCCCGCTGTCCTACCTGGAGCCGGGCCCCTCGCACCACCCCAGCCAGCGCTCCCCCGTCCAGCACCCCAGAGGCAAGCTGGCTAAGCTGTCGCTGGCTAGTCCGAAGCTGGAGAAGGAACAGCCTCCGTAGACCCGCTCGGGTTGCGGCTTCCGCCTTATCCGGAGCCTCCAGGAGCTGGAGCTCTACGGAGTCGTCGCGATCCAGCAGCGCAGGGTACGCGAGTACCGTTGAGGCCCCGGAGCGCACCCGGACCGTCTCCGGGAGCTCGTCGATGTCCCAGGTTCGCATACCGCTCTTGCTCCAAGCGCTTTTGGGGACACTCTCCCATGCCTGGCGCGCAGCGAAGGCGAAACGCTCTCGGAGTGCAACCATGTCCCTGCTCCGTGCCAACTCTTTGCCGTTCTCGTCCACTACGCGACAGAGCAAGCTCAGGTACGCTGGCACCTCCTCCTTGCGCCAGGCATCCGGCGGGATACGCACACCGTAGCGAGCTAGAATCGCTTCTCCCAGCGCCAGAAGCATCGGGCCCTCGAAGGGGCGCAGTACCGGAGTGATCTCCCGAGCGGCGATTTGTGATGAGCCGATCTGCTTTCGCAGGGCTCTAGGGAGGGTATCGAGCAGCAGCGATACTTTCTCCACCAACCATCCGGGAATGATCCAGTCAAATACCCCCGGGTCTATCTGGGGCAAAAGCACCACCGGGATCGTCACCGTCAGCCCGTCGTCGTCTTCCCTCGGATCAAATTTGTAGACCAGTGGCAGCCGCGCACCATAGAGCCTCAGCTCATCCGGGTAGCGTTCCCGAGTCAGATCGCCGGATTCATCCAAGAGAACATCCTCCAGCGTCAGCATCAGTACCCGGGGATTACCCGCTTCCGCCCTAGCTCGCCACTCCTCGAAGGTTTTACCGCTGTAAACACCATCGGCCACGCGCTGCTCGAAGAACTGCTCCAGCGCCTGCTCGTCGATCATCAGATCGCTCCGCCGCGCTCGTGCTCGCATGGCTTGCGCTTGCTCGATGATCTTGAGGTTATGCTCCAAGAAAGGAGCGTTGGATTTGTACTCTCCCATCACCAGTGCATGCCGCAGGAAAATCTTCCGGGATGCTGTGGGATCGATGGGTCCAAAGTGGACTTTCCGATCCCGGACGATGGGGAGGCCAAAGAGGGTGACGTTCTCCTTAGCCATCACCTGTGCGGGCTTCTGCTCCCAGTGAGGGTCGCTGTAGCTACGTCGGCAGAGGTGGCTAGCTATCCCCTCCAGCCAGGATGGGTCCACCCGAGCGGCATTTCGGGCGAAGAGCTGGGTCGTCTCCACCAACTCTGCTGCCACCACCCAGGGCGGCGGCTTTTTGGCCAGCCCTGAGGACGGGTGAAGCACGAAGCGAGTCTGCCTTGTCCCAGTATAGGCCCGGTGCTCCGGGTTCCAAAAACCGATACGACTCAGCAGCCCCGGAAGCAGCGCTCGGTGGATCTGATCGGAATCCGCGGGCTTGCGGTTGTGTTCCAGGTTCATCTCGCTCGCGAGCTGGGCGAGTTGGTCGTGGATGTCTGACCATTCCTTCATCCGTAGATAGGATAGGAAGTGCTTTGTACAGAACTTCCGGAGCTGCGCCTTGGTCCCTGCGCAAGCGGTTTGATAAGCGTCCCACAGGCGTAGAAGTCCAAGAAAATCTGACGTTTCATCTTGGAATTTTCGGTGTGCCTCGTCCGCCTGGCGCTGGGCAGTGGCAGGGCGCTCGCGGGGATCCTGGATACTGAGGGCAGAGGCGATCACCAAGACCTCCCTTAGAGCGCCCTCGTCTACACCACCAAGGATCATCCGGCCCACCCGTGGATCCACAGGGAGTTGCGCAAGCCGATGGCCAATGGGGGTAAGCTCCCTCCGCTCGTCGAGGGCACCTATCTCCTCCAGAACCCGGTAGCCCTCATCCACGGCACGCTTAGCAGGAGGGTCCAGGAAGGGGAATGCCTCCATATCCCCAAGATGGAGGGATTTCATCCGAAGGATCACTCCAGCAAGGCCTGCTCGCTTGATCTCCGGGTCCGTGTGTTCAGGGCGAGCTCGGAAGTCCTCCTCCTCGTAGAGCCGAAAGCACACCCCGCGTTGGACCCGACCGCAGCGCCCCTTGCGCTGCTCGGCACTTGCCTGGGAGATCGCCTCGACTTGAAGCGAAGTGACGCCAGTACGGGGAATGTAGCGATTGATTCGCGCCAGGCCCGGGTCGATCACGTAGACGATGCCGGGGATGGTCAAAGAAGTTTCAGCAACATTGGTCGCCAGGACGATCCGCCGCTGAGGGATGGGCTGGAAGACCCGAGCCTGCTCCGCAGCGGAGAGCCGTGCATAGAGAGGGAGCACCGTGGTGTGGGGCAGTCCGTGGGTGGCCAACTCATCCGCTACCTCGCGAATCTCCCGCTCCCCCGGGAGGAAGATCAGGATATCACCTTGTCGGTCAAGCTCAGTGATTTCCTCCACGGTATTGGCGATAGTTTCTACCAAATCGTTCTCATCACCGCGGGGAGGCCTGTAGAGCACGTCCACCGGGTAGGTGCGCCCGGAGACATGAAGGACTGGGGCATCGTTAAAGAAGGTAGAGAAGCGCTGCACATCCAGGGTTGCGGAGCAGACGATCAGCTTGAGGTCGGGTCTGCGAGGGAGCAGTCGTTTGAGGTACCCCAAAAGAAAATCAATGTTGAGGCTGCGCTCGTGGGCCTCATCAAGGATCAGCGTATCGTACTCCCACAGCATGGGATCCCCCTGGGTCTCTGCCAGGAGGATGCCATCCGTCATAAACTTCACGTAGGTACTCGGGCGAGTTTGCTCGTGGAAGCGGATCTTGTAACCGACTTCTTCTCCCAGGTTCACACCGATCTCCCGTGCGACCCGTGCGGCGACACTGGTGGCAGCAAGACGTCGCGGCTGGGTGCAACCGATGCGTCGGTGGACACCGCGACCCATCGCTAGGCAAATCTTGGGGAGCTGGGTGCTCTTACCAGAGCCGGTTTCCCCTGCGACAATGACGACCTGGTGGGCGTCGATGGTGCGGGCAATGTCAAACCTCCGCTCAGAGATAGGGAGCTCCGGAGGAAACGTGATCTCGTGAGATGGCCCCGAGGGGGATGCCGTCGGGCCAGGCTCCTGGGTCATCGCGGGCCGGTATACGCGAGAACCCATCGGAAGCAAGATAGGTGCGTGCAAGAAACCAGCGTAGATGTTAGCTGTCCAGATGGCCTTCTTGGGAGAAGGTGGTGGGGCGGGGTGGGGTTCCTTCTCGCTCTGCTCTGTAGCGGCTGCGGTCTGACCGCGAGGGCGCTAAGTTCGCCCGAAGAGTACGAGGCCTACCGAACGACACGAGTAGGATACACGACCGAGGCAAGGCTTCAGGCTGCCAAGGTATACCTGGGAAGGTATCCCGAAGGACGCTTCGCCGAGGAGGTACGCCGCCGGTTTGAGGTAGAAGAGGGGATGTTCTACCGGGCCAGCAGCAGAACCAAGCATGGGCTTGACTGGTATCTCCAGACGCTGCCGGACGGGCCTCATGCAACGGAGGCGAACCTGATGCTCCTGGAGCTGGCGAGGAGGGAAGCAGCAGAGCAGGAGGATGAGCTAGTCAAACGGGGAAGGTCCATTGAGCGGAGGCTGGCCCAGGCAGAGAGGCTGCGAAGGGAGGTCGTGGAGGCGCTGGTAGGGTGGATCTCCGCCCTTGCGTCCAGCCAGGCGTGGGGCAAGCCCACCTGGGAGCAGCCGACAGAGCTGCTTCAAGGTATCCGTGGGCTCCCAGAACCGGGACGCTGCGACGATCTACGATGTACACGAACCCGCACCATGGAGTTCCTGATCCCGGCGGCCGGAGGCGGCCTGGAGGAGCGAGCAGCCATCTTCGACTTCGTGCTAGAGCTGGATCAAGGTAGGGTGATCCGTGGGTTGCTTCAGGGGCCAGCGCTGTTCTCCAGATTCTATGAAGCATCGCAGGGGCGGCTGCTTCCCAGAGATCCCCTAGAAGCTCGCGCCGAAGCCGTAGGGTATGCGCTGGAGGTCGTCAGCGGAGCCTTCGAAGCGGTAGCACCAGGGGCGACCTGCCATCAGGGGATTACGCCTCCGGTGGTACTCTCGCGCCGGTGCGGTGGCTGGAAGGTGACGGTAACGGCTGGAGACGGGGCAGCGGAGGACGACCGATTGGAGGTCGAAGGGCCAAGAAGGCCGTAGCCTACGGCAGTTCGAGCCCTGCACACTCTGACCTGGCGCTATCCCTCAACCTTGAGAATGGCAAGGAATGCCTCCTGGGGAACATCGACACTGCCCACAGATTTCATCCGGCGCTTTCCTTCCTTCTGCTTCTCTAGGAGCTTACGCTTGCGGCTGATGTCGCCGCCGTAGCACTTTGCGGTCACATCCTTGCGGAGCGCACGGATGGTTTCACGGGCGATAATCTTCCCCCCGATGGCCGCCTGAACTGGAACCTCGAACTGCTGCCGAGGGATGAACTCCTTGAGCTTCTCGCAGAGGGCCCGACCTCGGTGATAGGCACGATCCCTGTGAACGATGATGGAGAGGGCGTCCAGCGGCTCACCGTTGACCAGGATGTCGACCTTGACCAGATTGTCCTTGCGGTACCCAATGAACTCGTAATCCATTGAGGCATACCCCCGGGAACAGCCCTTGAGCTTGTCGTGGAAGTCAAAGAGAACTTCAGCAAAAGGAAGCTCATAGGTGACAATGACACGCTCCTTGGAGGCGTACTGGAGGCCGAGCTGCACACCCCGCTTCTCCTGGCAAAGCGCGAGCACGGCGCCAACGTACTCGGCAGGAACATGAATGGTCACCTTGGAGATGGGCTCTTCGATGTGCTGGTACTCACCAGGGGGGGGAAGCTTGGCCGGGTTCTCCACGCGAATCACTTCTCCGTTGTTGCAGAGCACCTGGTAGACCACACTGGGAGCCGTAGTGATAAGGTCCAGGTTGAACTCCCGTTCCAGACGCTCTTGGATGATCTCCATGTGAAGCAGGCCAAGAAAGCCGCATCGGAAGCCGAACCCCAACGCCTCTGAGGTATCTGGCTCGAAGGAAAAAGCGCTGTCGTTCATATGAAGCTTCTCTAGGGCGTCGCGTAGATCCGGATAGGCGGCGCTGTCGGTGGGGAAGATCCCGGCGAACACCATGGGCTTGACGTCCTTGAAGCCCGGAAGCGGCTCAACCCCACCGGAGTTGGCTGCTTTGGCAAGGGTCACGGTGTCGCCGATCTTGGTGTCATGGACGCTCTTGATGTTAGCAGCGAAGAAGCCAACCTCTCCGGGACCCAGCTCCTCCAAGTGGACCGGATGGGGCGTGAACACCCCCAGCTCGACCACTTCGTAGTCCCGCTTGGTAGCTAGGAAGCGCACCTTGTCGCCCTTGCGCAGCACCCCATCCACCACCCGAACCATCACCACGGCCCCCCGGTAGGAGTCATACCAGCTGTCGAAGATGAGCGCTCGGAGGGGCCCCCCCGGCACTCGCTCCTTCGGAGGGGGAACCTTCCTGACTACTTGCTCCAGGATCTCCCGAACCCCTACTCCAGTCTTCCCGGAGCAGGCCACCGCTTCTGAGCAATCGAGGCCAATGACCTGTTCAATTTCCTCCCGCGTGCGCTCTACGTCCGATGAAGGAAGATCGACCTTGTTGAGTGCTGGAAGGATCTCCAAGTTCTGCTCGATCGCCAAGTAGACGTTCGCTAGCGTTTGGGCCTCGACCCCCTGCGTGGAGTCAACCACCAACACAGCCCCCTCACAGGCCGAAAGCGACCGGCTCACCTCATAGTTGAAGTCGACGTGACCAGGGGTGTCAATCAGGTGAATACGATACTCTAGTCCGTCAGATGCGATAAACTTCAGCCGCACTGTTTGGGCCTTGATGGTGATCCCCCGCTCGCGTTCAAGGTCCATCTTGTCGAGTACCTGCTCCTGCATCTCGCGGGCCGCCAAGGCCCCCGTGATCTCCAGGATGCGGTCCGCCAGCGTCGACTTGCCGTGATCGATGTGGGCGATGATGCAGAAATTACGAATCTGTTGGAGTGGGAACGCCATGGATGCAGGGAGAAGGTTCTAGCTTGAACCCCTCACAAAGCACGAAATGGCGGAGGCCCCAACCCCTGCCGTAACCAAGCCTCACTTCTCCCCCTAGCCACCTCCCTCAGGGCTCCTTTTTGGACCCTGGCACCGCTACCCCGGGCGGTGGCGGTGACGGCGATGAGGCCTCCGGGATCAACGCTACCTGCCCCGGCAGCAGGTTCTCGTACTGTTTGAGCACGAGGTCGATCCCCTCGCGGATGAACACTGCGATGGGCACCTTTGTCCGCTCGTGCAGGAGCTTGAGCCGCTCATTCTGCTCGGGCGTGATGTAGACCGTCGAGGAAATCTTCTTGCGAGCCATGATCTGTATGCCCGGCCTGCAGTGACCATGTGTTGCCGTATATTATCTTATACGTGTTGTCAACCGTACCCTAGGAGCCATAGGGTTAGGGGAAAAGTGGGTACCTTGCCCAGGGTGAGGCGAGAAAGCTAGGCTCCTTTCGCTGAGTCGAGGCCTCTACAGGAGTATTCATGGGTTCGAAAACATCACGATGGTTCCCGGTGCTGTGGACGGCTGTGGTCGGGGGGTTGGTGCTGGTGAGCTGTAGCAAGACAGTGAGCCTGGGCCCGACCCGGACTGCAGAGGGGATTCCGTCGAGAGCCGTGGCGGTGGTCCACGAGCCGTGCGAGGTGGGTTCTCCGTCCGCGCAGAAGATGGATGCCAATGGGGACGGCAAGCCGGAGCTCATTACGGTCACCTCTGGAGGTCGACAGGTGTGCCGCGCGATGGATTTGAACCACGATGGGCGCATCGACCGGTACGCTTACTATGACCGGGACGGTTTGCTGCGCCGGGTGGAGAGCGACTACGATCGGGATGGACGCACCGATGAGATTGCCATCTACCGAGCGGGGGTGCTGGTGGAGAAGCATCGGGAGATGAACCTCGATGGCCGGCTAGATGCCTGGGTCTACTACGAGAATGGCGTGCTAGTGAAGCAGGAGCGCGACACGGACGGGGACGGCCACGTGGACGAGTGGTGGCAGTACAGCCCGGGGAAAGAACCTGGAGACCCTCCCTGCGTGGTGATCGTTAAGGACATCGATGGGGATGGTACACCGGACCCAGGCACCCTGATCGACTCATGCCGCCCTCCCTCGGAGGTACTGGCGCCAGGGACTTTGCCCGTCTACGATACCGGGTCAGCCTCGGCTCCGCCCCCCCCCCCCCCCCCCCCCCCCACCCCCCCCGGGTGGTGTGCCCGGGGCGGCCGGTGGGTGAAAAACCCAGTATGAACCGGTTGGGACCCCCC
>JANWXX010000098.1:12987-13277 GCA_025057345.1 Polyangiaceae bacterium
TATCCTTCCCTTCTTTCTCCTGTTTCCTCCCCTCCTGTCCCTTGCTTGCAGCAGGCAGAACACCCAAACAGGCCCCGTAGTGGCGGATCGAGGCCGAGCCACCAGTAGCATCCAGCTCGATGACAAGAGCCGTTGTGATTATAAGGAGCGCGAAGATCGGGAGGCTATCGAAACCGCCAGCCAGGGGGCACTCCTCCACAACGTCCGTCGCGTATACCAGCTCACCACCTACGGCGAAGAGCGACGCCGCACCCTGGTCTGCCGCGAGGTCGACGTCAATCAAGATGGGG
>JANWXX010000099.1:0-7151 GCA_025057345.1 Polyangiaceae bacterium
GCAAGCCTGCCGCCGGCGCCAAGGCTGCGGATATCCGTGTGGATGGCAACAGGGGGATCGATAACTCCTTCGGGAAGAACATCGTCAACCAGCTCCTCGCCAGCCTGATCGCTAACCCCTCCGCGGAGATCTCCAAATCCATCTCCGAGGGCAGCTTCTCCGTCATTCTTAAGATGGAGAAGATCGGCAGCGCCGCCAATGGTACCGGTATCATGACCCAGCTCTTTGCGGCCAAGGGTGAGGAGAAGGATGGCAAGGATGTGCCGCCTCCTGCCTCCGGTGACTGGTCTGGATACAAGTGGCGCCCCTTCTCCGAAATCGTTGAGGCCGACGGTTCTTCCAAGGTCAAATTCCCCAACTCCTACATCAACAACAACGTCTGGGTCTCCGGAAGTCAGGGCACCGTCAAGCTTCAACTTGCCATTCAGGGCTTTAACCTCACCCTAGATATCAACAAAGCCCAGATCGCTGTTGATCTAACCGATCGTGCTAACGGCAAGAACGGCACCATCGGTGGCGTCCTCGCTACCGAGCAGCTCGTCGACGCGCTCAAGAAGGTCGCCGGGAACTTTGGCTCCAACTTCTGTGGTGATAGCTCAGCACTGGAAGGTATCCTAGAGTCGGTTCGCCAGGCCTCCGATATCCTTCAGGATGGTACGCAGGATCCGACCAAGGAGTGCAACGGCATCTCCATTGGTCTCGGCTTTGACTCCAAGAAGAGCGACCTAGGCGATAAGGCTCCCCCCTCCGAGAGCAAGGATCCCTGCGCCGAAGCTAAGTGAGCTGACGCAAATTCCTCGCGGCAATGTTCTGTGGCTCGCCCAGACGCTTTGCCCTCCTCAGCAGCTCGTCCGGGTGGGGGCAATGGGTTACTCGATGGGTTCCTCCCCTGGGGTCCGCTGCGCTGCCCATCGCAGGCTTGCTACGACCAGCACCACCAATGCCGATACGGCTGTCGTCGTCAGCATGTTGTCCGCGAGGAAATTTCTTACCCACCCCAGCGGGCCTGCTAGTGCATCTCCCGAGAGGCGCACCAGGGTCAGCGCCCCCACAGTGCCCACAAGGTTGAGCACGACAAACAGCACTGGGTGCAGTCGGGATACCCCTGCTAGTGTGCATACCAGAGGGTCTGGCCAAAGCAGCACCAAGAGCCAGCTTCCCCGGCGTGCTGCTCGATCTAGCCACAGCACGACTCTCCCCGCACCTCCAAGTCGTGCTGTCAGCTCCGCTAGGGCAAGCTCTCCATAGTCCCGACCCAGCAAGTACATGAATGGGTCTACGGCAAACATGCGAGGCACTGCCACCGCGAAGAAAGGCAGCGCCTCGATCTGGGGTGACGCCAGCAGCAGGTGGCGTCCCAGTGGGCTAAGCGCCACCAGCACCAGCGGCGCATGGATGAGCAGCGAAGGAGCTAGTGCGGTACCTAGCATACCTGCCAGCGCGGACAGGGCGAAAGGTATCAGCAGCAGCGCCAGGCGCCGACGATCTATGGAGGGCGGCACCCGCCTAGTGTAACCGCGGCTGCCTCTTCCAACAGGTCGCCTGCAGCAGGGGGTCATGGCATGGTGGTGCAGATGTCGGATGTACTCCTGTTTCAGCGTCGCGTTGCCGGGGTTTCCTTGGAGATCCTCCGCGAGAACGACGAGGCCCGAGCCACCGTGGCCTACCCCTACCCGGATCCTCGCTTCGAGCGGGGAGGCTTTCCCCTTGTGACTCAGACGATCCGCTGGCTTGGTAGGCGCCTCTCCGGAATGGCTCCCGCTGTCTTGTTCCTGGTAGAGCTAGCCCCCTGTGCTGGTGCAGAAGTTCCCCCGGAGAGCCCCCTTGATCTCGACGATATGGAAGGGTGGTTGGCTGTCCAGCGGGAGGGGACAGTAGGAGTACTGCAGCCTTGCCGGGGGCTGTGGCTTCCGGCAGTGCGGGGCCTCGACGAGTTGGAGCGGTATACCGCTCCTATGACCCAAGCCAGTGCCGAGGAATCGCGCCTTCGTTTGCTGCTGCTAGAGCGGGAAGCCTCTGATGCTCGAGGTTGGGATATCGCCCATGAGGATGGGATCACCACACTGGGTCGCTGGCGTGTCGAGCTAAAGGAAACTCCGGCTCCACTGGATCCAGAGGACGTCGCTCCAGTGAGCGCGCTGCTGGGTGCGCTGGCCGATGAACTCGTCCCACGCCTCGCCAACGGTAAGGGTCATTAAACGTCAGTTCGCGAGTTTCGCTGCAAGTGCTTCCTGGGCCAGCCCGTCGAAGTCCATGCGTCGGGCCTGCGCCATCTCCTCATCCGAGTAGAGGCGCTGCATGAATTCAGGCTCGATCCCAGCGATTCGGGCGGCCACCCTCCGAAGCAGGGGGCCTGTGACCGGGTGGTGGGACACCTGAAGCAGGAAGAGCTGGAGCTTTCCGAAGGGTGTGTTGTCGATACCCTTCTGGGAGGACATAAGCTGCATCCGCTTGAAGGCCTCACGCATCCTGCGGCCGGTAGGGTCGACAAGACGCATCGGTTCGAAGAACATAGCCCGGGAGAAGGGAGCAGCACGATAAATCAGCCCCAGAAAAGTGTACCAGGCCCTGATTCGGGTGAGCAGCGACGGCGGGGGGCGCCGGGCTAGTTCCATGAGGTAAGCCGGCGAGGAATAATAGCCAGTCATATGATAGTCGATGGCGATGTGGCGGGATTCATCCCGGTTGATCAAAGCCATCGCACGCTCGCTCATCTCGTCGGCTACGTAGTCGTTGATGGATCGAAGCAAGGCGATGTCGAGGATCAGCTCACCACCGGTGATGTACATGTTGGCCACATCGTCGCTCAGGTAGCGGAGTGCGCGGAGGAAATGAGGGCGGAATTTCTGGAGATGCTCGTTGAGGGTGTACTCCCGGTAATGGTGAACGTCATAGAAGGCCGCAAGTTTCTCCGCTACCACTGCATGCCGCTCCTCATCGGCGATGAAGGTGGCAAAGATTTCCTGGAGCACTGGATCCTTCGCTCGGCGCCGCTGCTCCTCGAACAGTGCACCGGCGAGTCGCTCAATCCCTGCCATGTCCGTGAAGAGCTGAACAATGGCCTCCTCGTCGGAGCGGCTCAGCATCCGGGGGCGCAAGGACCAGTCCAAATCGTCAACAGACCATTGCTCTCGACGACAGCGATCGAGCATCCGTTGCAGGTCCATGGCAAACTCCTCCTAGATGGGTTGTGGAAGGGCACCCTTCAAGGTACCATGAGGCGACCGCCCGTTCAGAGCGCAAGTACCTAGGAAAGAGGGGCATCCCGCTATTTCCCCCCGCGTGTCACCGAGGTCTCACTCACGAACTGGATCCCCATCACCGCCCCTGGAGGGGCCTGCTCCATCTGAAGTCCCAGGGTAAATTGACGGGAGAGAATACCTTTGACCCCAAGTGATTCTTTGGAAGAGAGGGTGATCTCGCCCTGGGCCATGGCCTCGAACTGGGATACCGTAGCGTTGGGGGGTAGCCCTGGGATGGTGAACTTCTCGGATACTGCGTATTCCCGGCTCTCCAGGGTCAGCTCGACACCCTCCTGGGAGATGCTTTTCACCTTGTAAAGCCTGTAGCTGATGACCTCTACATTGCCGAGCACTTGGCGCGAGCCAGCGATCCACGAGGCACCTGCTCCCACCGGCTTGGGCGGCGGGGGCACCGAGAGATAAAACATCGCCTCTGCAGCGGCGTCCAGGGAGCGTTGGAGGTCCGCCGGTGCATCCTTGGTCACGATGCTAGACGGCTCCCGTGCAAGCCCCGACTCATCGCTGACCCATCGGAGCTGGGAGCCTTTCAATTTCGCTACCTCCTTCTGCACCCCCTCCGGGAGCTTTCCTGGTTGCTCTGCCGCAAGCTTGGCCACACCCACCGCACCTAGCAGCACTAGCGGACCTCCTGCCCCTGCGTCCCCATCCTTCTCTTTCTCCTTTTTCTCCTGCTTCTCTGGGCCTAGCGTCACCGTATACTCAATGGAGGGAAGTGCATTGCGGGGTCCCAGTCGCACGCTGGTGGTAATCGTGGCGGTGCCTTTCCATGCAGCGAGGCCCGTCGGTAGTTGTGAGCGCGGTTCGGTTCCATCGTTGATCAGTTCTACCTTTGGAGGATCTCCCCGAACCATCAGCTTGTCCGCAACTCCGGGGGGGAAAATCCCGTTCTCTGGGGGGCCGTCTTGGGTGGTGGTCTTCTTCGCCGCAGGGGCCTTAGCAGATGCCGCTGCCATCGCTGCTGCTAGTTTGGGATCCGCAGCATCCTTTGCCTCGGTCTTTGGATCTTTTTTAGGCGGGGTCGGTGGTGGCTTCTTCTCGTCGCATCCGGTCAAGGCCAGCAGCAACCCCAGCGCAACCCATGGCTTGCAAGACATGGGGCGCTTCTAGCAAATTTTTTTTGCCAAGGGGGGGGCTTGGCCTCCCCCTTACAGCGTGAGTGTCAAGCCGTCGATGAGGGCCCCAGGGAGCCGTACACTCGCGGTTTGCCGCTCTCCGTAGGTAGTTGGCTCAGGAAAGAACTCCCGCTCTACCGTCAGCGCCTCCAGCCTCTTTCCAAAGAGGTCGTAGAGGCTGTCGTCGAAGCGCATCGCTGGCGTTGGTGCCATGATCTCTCCTCCTTCGACCCAGAAGGTGGCAAAGCGCGTCATCCCAGTCATTCGGCCCGCTCCCCGATCTGAGTAATTCAGATACCAGAGGTGGTTCACCCACAGCCCGGTCCCCAGTGCCTGGAGCACCTTGCCTTGAGGCAGATCACCCCCTGCCATGTCCAGCGCTTCTGGAACTTCTCCACTGCTCGCCCCATTGGTGGAGGTTCCATACTCCCGAGCAGTACGTGGCGAAACAAGTGAACCAGCAAAGCGCCCTGCCTCAATCAGCGGGAGTCTTCCTGGTCGCGCGAAACCTTCCCCCTGGAATGCTGGAGCCAGCCCCTCTGCGATATTTTCTTGCAGGGTGACCTTCGACGAAAGTACCTGCTCGCCTTCTTGCAATCGCACTAGCGGGCTTTGTTTGGTCCGAAGCGCTTTGGCGGAGAAGGCGCTCCAGCCCAAGAGGCCGAAGATCTCGGAGAGTGCAGCAGGAGCGAGGTACACCCGGTAGCGGCCAGGTCGGATGGGACATACGGGGCGTGCCAGCAAGTCCAGCCGTTGGGCTGCATCCTCCAAGCGCTTTCGGACCGTGTGGCTGTCCCAGGAAAAGCCGGCTAGGCTGTCTTTGATGGCCTGATCGTCTCGCAGGTACACGCTGTAATCTAGAAGGAAGTTGGTTACCTCATGCCAGCAGCGGTGTCCCAACGAGCTGGAGAGGCCCCGGTAGATTGGTCCTGAGGCTAGAAACCCCACCAAGTCCCGATGTCTGTTAGCCATCACCACCTCTGCAGCCATCTCTGGGGCGGGTGGGAGCTTCCCCTCCCGGATCATCCGAGACTCCAGCGGCTCTGGATTGAAGAGAAGGAATGGATCGTCGGGAAGATCCTCCAGAATGGTGCGCAGCTCCTCTAGGGAAGCAGAGAGGGCTTTGCAATCCGTGTCGAGGTTTCCGGTCAGGGTCTGCTCCGCGGTAGCCTGCCGCTGGCCATGAAAGAGCTGGATCTTCACAATTGCCTGATCAACCGACCCTGCTTGGCGGATCTTGCCCTCGTTGAACCGGACGAAATCGGAGCGCTCCCCGGAGAACCAGCAAAAGAGCTTGTCCTTTGAAGGGAGGGTCCGGTAGAGCGCGGAGCTGAGATCGTTGAAGTACGCTTCCATCAAGTGGAACCTCCAAAAACCTCGACTTCGCGGAAGAGGCAGGCTGGTGAAGCATGACCTACCCGAATGAGCTGGGAGGGCTCACCCTTGCCGCAAAATGGGGTGCCGTTCAGCTCGTAGGAGGAGCGGTTGCCCACGGCCACAAGGTTTTGCCAGAAGGTGGTAGAGACTCCACGATAGTTGGGGTTCCGTACAATGGCGCCGAGCTTACCGTTCTCGATAAGCTGTCCCCATTCGCAGCCGAACTGGAACTTGTTGCGCGAGTCATCGATGGACCAGGAGGTGTTGGTCTTCATCAAAATCCCTCGTTCGACCGAGGCAATCATGTCGTCGAGGGAGGAAGTTCCAGGTTCGATGTTCAAGTTGGACATACGATCGATAGGTGGGCGGTTCCAACTGCAGGCGCGGGCCGTGGCCACACCCGGGAGCCGGGCCCGTTGCTGAGAAAGGAATCCTCCTAGAGGTCGCAAGAGGATGCCTTCGCGGATCAGGTAGACCTTCTCGCTAGTCCCCCCCTCGGCGTCGAATACGAAGGAGGCAAATCCTGCAGGGTCCGTCGGATCATAGGTCACATTCAGCAGCTCGGAACCGTAGCGATAGCGCCCGAACATCTCCAGCTTGACGAACGTTGTCCCGGCGTAGTTTCGCTCGTCGCCCAGAATACGATCAAGCTCGATAGGGTGGCCGATAGACTCGTGGATCTGGAGCATCATTTGATCTGGCATCAGCAGTACGCTCATCGTGCCCTCAGGGCACCGGGGTGCTGCAAGCAGCGCTAGTGCCTCCTCAGCAATGCGCCGCCCTGCCCCTCGCAGCCCAGAGCGCTCCAGAAGCTCGGCCCCTCCCTGGCGGCAGGCCCCGTTGTACTGTCCTCCCAGGCTCCGGGTCTGCGCGTCGCACCCTTCACTAGCAGTCACCATCAAGTTGGGGATCACGAACCTCGATCGCTGTACCGTCTCCCCACCTGCGCTAGTTAGCATAATCTCCTCGGTTTCCCTCAGCTCGGCGGTGGCAAGTACATCGACAATCCGAGAGTCGAAGCGTGCAGTCTCTGCTTCACTCCGGAGCAGATCCAGCACATCACGTCGGTTGGGCAAAGCCTCGCCATGCGCGTCCACATACCCCCGCGGCGAAGGGAAGCGTAGCCGGTTAAAGTCGATTAGGCTAATGGTCGAGGACGCCCGCGCCCACGCCTCTGCTCGGTCCATGGCTTTCTGAAGACCTTCCTCGGATAGATCGCTCGTCGCTGCGTAGCCACAGCCTCCTCCGGCCAGGGCCGTCACCATCACCCCTTGGTCCATCACCTGCCGTAGGGGTTGTACCACCCCATCTCGTACAGAGAGGTACTCAACCTTGTCTTGGGTGTAGCGGAGTGACCAGAAGGAAGCCCCAGAGCGTAGGCTCCGGGCGCGGCGCTGAA
>JANWXX010000099.1:7161-13266 GCA_025057345.1 Polyangiaceae bacterium
CACCGGGGCACCTTAGCAAAATCCTCTCTTGGAAAAACACCGTTCCTACTCCTTTCGGGTGCCCCTGGTGCTACCCTGACAAAATGCCCCGCCGTGCTCTGTTTTCTTTGGTTACCGCAGTTTCTGCTTGCCAGTCCACCCCATGGGTTTCTACCCCAGAGCCAGTGCTGTCCTCCACCTTGCCTGCTCCTTCTCCAAACCTGTCTTCTCCCCTGATCCCAGCCCCTTCGGATGGGGCCTGGTCTGTACTCCCTCGCTCGGTACGACCCTCCGACGAAGAGTTTCTGGAGGCTTTCCGCTCGCTCCAGGTAACTCATGACGTCCCTGCTCGGCGCGTACTTTACTCCTGGACCACCCAAGAGCAGGCAGCTGCCCTGCGTCGTAATCGCAGACTACTCGTCAAGGGTTCTCAAGATACCCCCCTCAGCATCTACGATGCTTCGCTCTGGCAACTCTACAACCAGGAACGCCTCGCCCGGCTCCTCTTCAACCCTCCCTTCCTTCTTCATCGCTACGCCTGGGCTAGCGCCTGGGCCACCCGATTCAGCCCAGATGCGGGTTCCTATGGCGACGAATTGCTCCGGATCTCACTCAAGGAGGATGCACTGGTTGTGGCCTTCTTCCCCCATGCCCCGAAGGGCTCCCGCTGGGCGATCTTCGACCTGAGAGGGCAGCGACGAACTGAGGCCGAAGCTTTACAGAATGCCGGCAGGATTGCGGCAGTCTACCATGTGCATCTATCCCGAGGAGAAGAGCCCACCTTCCGTGAGTTCATTGTCTGCAACGAAGCCATGGTGGAGTCGTGGGCGCTGGCTACCCACGACATCCGAGAGCAGCTCCGCAAGGAGCAGCGGGCTCTCGATCTCTGGCGTCGCTCCCAGGCTGACGGGCGCCCTGGCCTCTCCCCCCAAGAGATTCTCCTGGGGGGAGTCGCTCCTCACCGGCTCCTGGGCGACCGCCCCCTCTTCGGACCGCGAACTTGTCTATGCGTCAGCCTTGGCCTTCGCCACCAAACACTATATACCGACGACGCTCAACGCTGAGGAGATCCTTGCCTCGCTTGCATCGTTGAAGATTACGGAGGATGCACTGGAACATCGTCCGGGGCTGCCCGAGCCAAGGATCGAGCCTATCCCCCCGCCACTCCCGAGGGTACCACCAAAGAAGATCTGCTTCCGTGGAACCACGCTCAGGGAGATGTACTGTCCTGAGGAGCGCAATATCTTCCCGTGCCGCAACGTTCAGGGGAGGATTGTCCCCTGTTCTCTCTGATCAAATCGCGTCAATGTGAGAGAGCATGGGCAGTGCTCAGATGTTGATCTTGCCGAACAACAGGAAGGCGATGGCGAAGGCGAAGAGCACGAGGGATTCAATGAGCGCTAGGCCGAGGATCATAGGGGTCTGAATACGTGGGGCAGCGCCGGGGTTCCGGCTGATACCCTCCAGGGCAGCAGCCACTGCACGGCCTTGGCCCAGGGCACCACCAAGCACCGCCACGGCGATGGCGAAGCCAGCCGCAGCAGCGGCAGCAGCCTGTACATCGAACTTGTTGGTTTCCGCAGCCTTGACAGCCTCCTGGGCGAAGGCCGACGTCGAGGCCAGAGTCACCGCGGTGGCGGCCAGGGTGGCAAGCTTCGTCTTCTTGAACATCTGCGTAGGCTCCTTGTCTCGCGCGCCCTCTTAGACGCACTTTTTCTGTTTGACCAGTGTTAAAACTCAGTGGTGGTGAGCACCCTCACCGTGATCCTCGTGCTCTGTGGCTAGGCCGATGTAGACGCAGGCAAGCAGACAGAACACAACTGTCTGGACGACCACCACAAGGATGCCGAGGAAGATCGCAGGAACGGGTAGGAACAGGGCAATAAGACCCAGAAAAATACTGCCAATCAGGTGGTCTACCGCCATGTTGATCATCAGACGGATACCGAGAGTAAGAGGTCGGATCACCAACATCGTCAGCAACTCAATGAGGAAGATCAGAATATTGATCGGAATACCCAGCACTCCAAGATTGGGGCCCCACAAGTGCTTGATGTAGCCGAGGCCGTTCTCTCGAAGGCCGTAGTAATTGAACAGAATCGTCACCAGCAACCCGCATCCCAGAGTAATGTTCAAACTGGAGGTCGGTGGGGCCATGCCAGGGATCAACCCCATCAGATTCGAGAAGAAGATGAACAAGGCACAGGTGCCGATCACCGGGAAGAACTGCTTGGCTCGCTTCGCCCCCATGATCTCCCGGGCCAGGTCGTAGAAGGTACCGACGAACACCTCAACGAACGTGCGGAGCGTCAACCTTGCCTCCGGGATCACTGCCTTCTCGGTCTGGACGAGCTGCCCTCGGGCCAGTGCGGCCAGCAACAACACCAGCCCCACGACAATCAGGGAGAGCACGAAAGGCTCAATGTGGTGTTCGGTCACTGGCTGCCCCGACATCACCATCTTGCCGAGGATTTCCGCGTTGTGGCTCAATCCAGGAAATAGCGCTAGCAGGTAGCTGATAAAGCTCGTGTGATCGGGCATGGCAGTTCACTCACCGTCGCGTCGCCGGGGCCATGGCAGACCTCCTGCCCCCGGCGAGGCCATGGAGGCGGATCGGGAAGATCCTCCAAGGAAGAACGGGCTCAGGAGGATCGCCAGCGGCAGTGCTCCGAAGCCTGCCACGAAGGGAAGTGCCTCCGCCAGCCCAGACCCAAATAGCCCCCAGGAACCCCCAAACAGCAGCAGAAACTTCACCAGCCCCAGCCCCACACCTACTGCTCTGCCCCCGGTCCTACCACCCAGCAGTTCTGCCACCACCCGCTCCAGCAGAAACAGGTTGAGCACCGCTGCTGCTGCCCCAAGTGCAACGCTCCCTGCAGGCCTCAGCCCAAAACCTATTGCTGCTCCAACCACCAGCACACCCCCCACAATTGCTACAGCGATCATCACCCGATGGACCGCCTCCCCCACAGGGAGCACAGAATCCGGTTCGCTGGTAGGCAGAGCAGACATGGGTGGAGGAGCTAGGGAGAACACTGAGTCACGGGCAAGGTTTCTGGTCATCGTTCGGAGAGCTTCCTCGCTCGATCTCTCGCTGGGCTTGCTGCGTTACCCGCCACAAGGAGCGGAACCCAAGGAGCACACCCAACAAGAACCCCGCGAGTACCAGCCCCCCCCCGGTGCCCGCTCGTTGATCGGCCCACCGACCAGCGAGGAGGCCCAGAAGCACCGAGAGCGCGAATTCAATGCCCACGGAGCCGTACTGCAGAAGGAGCTTGTTGGGGGATGACACTGGGATGACAACCCTCCCGAGGGAGGGTCGCGGGCCTCTTACACAACGATGGGCCTCGGGTCAAATGCGCTCTTGCCCTCCTCACCTCAGCCCGAGAACCTTCACTTGGCTCCCTGCCTTGGTTCCAGGGGCATGCCGAATCCCCCTGGGAAGAAACCTCTGCAAGGGGAACGCTGCTCGGTTCGTCCTAGCACTGTGCTTTGCAGCACATCCTTCTGCGGTTTGCCCCAACACCGCAGCTTGCATCGCTTTCTTGAGCACCAGGAGCGGATCGCTACGATAGAAAGGCTGGCAGATCGAACGAAATGGAATTTCGGCTTCCTGACCCTCGACAACAATCCGTATCTTCCCGATGAAGGCAAAATCATCAAAACTACTCGAAAATGCGTCGCCCATCGACTCTGCGTCAACTATCACCTCAACATGACCCTCGGAGGGCGGCCGCCGAACCACTTGGATCAAATGCACCGGGAGCACCTCTTGCAGCCCTTCTTCGACAGCCTGCGGGAGCGCTTCTTCCTGGAGCCTGTAGTGATGAAGCACCCTTCTCCCACCAGACTGCGCTTGGTAGGTCACCCACATCGAAAGGGGTAGACTCAGCAAGAGGTTGCTCCTCTTCTCTGCCAGCGTCCACAGCAACCGAGTCGCTATCGGAGCCGAAGCAAACTGCTCCCGAAATCGTTGTAGCTCCTGCTGGAGCAGTCTCTCCAGGGCCTTCTGTGCCTCGGTCCGCATCATCTCCGATAGCTCCTCCCGGTTGACCCGCTGCCGGAGGGGGAGTTGCTCAGGTCCACTGGCCATCAGCCGCAACAGTGGCAGGTTCCTCCCTCGCACCGCTTGATCGATCTGAAGCCGCGGAAGCAGAACTTGCCCCACTTCTAGGCGTTCCTTGCCTCCTCGCGCAACGTAGGCCCGGAGGGCTGCCTCGGTTCCCTCCTGTATGGCCAGCTGAAGCAGCATTTGATCCGCCCAGTCTTGTTCCCTGCCCCCTGACTCTATGTACCGAAGCAGCTTCTCCTCGGAGGGCTTCGCCTGAATCTGCTCCACCAGCATTCGGTCTGCCTCGTCTCGGTGATGTCCGCCGGTACGGAGGTAGCGGAAAAGCCCTCCAGCTTCTTGGTTCTTTCGCGCCAGCCACCAGCGAATCTCGTCGGCTTCCTTGGCAGCATGACCCCCTCGTTGGATGTAATGCAGCAGCGCATCGTCGTCCTCTTCATGTCCAGCGAGGACAAGGCCCTGACGATCGCTCGCCTGGTACACCAGTGGTGTGAGGAGCTGCCCCAGGACAAAACCTGCCACCAGTGCTACCCCCAACCATACCTTCCAGGGCAGCGTCGGTGGAGCCTGTGGTGGGGTATCCGTAGGCCATTTCCCCCGCTCCTCCCAGAAGGGATCGACCCTGCATAGTGCCTCTTCGTCTCCACGGGCAGCGCGCTGGTAGACCTGCTGTTGGACGTAGTAGATTCGCTCCTGGAGCTGAGCTCCTGTCATAGGGCCAGGGAGGCTGTACACCGCTCCCCCCTGGAATTGGAGGCGGATCCTCCCATCTGACGCCTGATAAGCTCGCTCCAGCCAGGACAGCGGGTGGATCCAGATCGTGTCACTCCGGGTGTCGATCAGGTCGAAGGGCAACAGGAAGACCCCCCGAGGAAGCCTATTGATCCTCCATAGGACCCACCCCAGGGGCAACCCCCCCAACGCTGCGGCCAGTCCCACCCCTGCGATCAAACTACCTAGTATGGGTGAGCGCGGGCTTACGGAAAGATCCCCGAAACGATAAAACTGCGCAAACGCTGCCAGCCCTAGCCCCACTCCTCCCAACAGCACCCAGACCCAGTAACTCGCTGGCAGCCGCTCCTGATCCTCCATCAGCACAGCATTCCGGTTCCGCAGGAAGGCTTGCAGGCGCATCTTGGAACCCCCCGAGAGGGAGCCAAAGGGAATGCAGCGGGATCGTTCTTCCTCAGCGCCTTCTCGGTAAGTCATGGCTTCACCGTAGTGCTTCGATGGCTTGAAGCGCCGCTAGGGCCCCACTGGCGATCCCTACGTGGCCCTGCGGCACATTTGGCTCGCGCGGGTTGATCCGGACAAGAAGTGCCCCCGGGAAGTTCCCCACCAACCGCTCTCCAAAAATGCGCACCGACGGGATCGCCGTCCCCGCCCCGCATTCGATCACTACCAGCTTCGCTCCCCGGGCCCTCTCAAGCCAACGCGAGAGCCTCACTTCCTGGGCATCAGCCCGGGTATCGTCCCAGCCTCCGTCGCCGAACATCAGGATGTTAGGCCTCGCTATGGAGCCACACCGAGGGCAGGAAGGGAGCGGCTCCTTCGCTCGGAAGGTTTCCTCGTCAACCTCTACGCTCACACCGTCCGCTGGGAAAATCCCGACTCCACACTCTGCCAGGCACTGAAGAAAATCGATAGCTCCGTGGCACTCGTAGATCCGCTCAGGATCGAAGCCTGCTCTCTGAAATTGCCCATCTACGTTGGACGTGAACACGAAGGCTCCCAGGCGCATGTTCTCCCCCCACTGCCGTAGTAGCCTGAAACCTGCGTGAGGCACCGTCCGCCGGTAGAGTTCCAGTCGGTGACCGTAGAACCCCCACGCCAGCCTCGGGTCCTCTTGGAACCACCGGGGATTTGCCACATTCGAGAACCCCAACCCCAGCTTGGCGTAGGGGGGGTATGCTCGCCAGAACCCCTGATTCCCCCGGAAATCCGGAAGCCCTGAATCCACCCCCATCCCAGCCCCCGCAGTCACCACCAACCCCTCGGCCTCTCGCAGCGCCTCCGCAACCCGCCCGAGATCCTCGCTCATGCAGTCATTTTACCCC
>JANWXX010000009.1 GCA_025057345.1 Polyangiaceae bacterium
TTCGGGGCATCTTCGCCCGTCGTCATCCTCCAAGTTGCGGGAGCTGTTGCCAAGCACCGCGGAACCCATGTCCGGGTCATCATTCACCGTACAAGCGAAGTAGTCGGAGATACCCTCGTCGATGCTACCGCTGAAGGCCGAAACTCCATAGGCATCCAAGCCGAATTGTCCTTGGCTGTAACCGATAGCATTCCGGCTAACATAGTGGGTGAATTCGTGCATGAATACGTCAGAGTCATAAGCAAAATCTTTGCTCCCCTGGCCGATGGCAATCAGGTTCTGGTGCTCCGGCTGATTCATCCCTACCGAAGAGTAAAATGCATTGTCCATCGGCGCACCGTTGTCCCTTGCATTGGCGATTACTCCAAGGCTCCAACTCGACAAGGACATGTCGACTCCGAGCTTGGTTCCGAAGAAATCTCGCATGCGGTGGATATGGTAATACGTATTCACTACGGCGAAGTGATCCGATGGGTCCGTGGAGGAAAGAGGAGGGTCATAGAGAAAATCCATACCTACGTTAGGTACTGTCTCCTGAGAACCCACGAATGGCGCTTGCTGTCCTCCAGACTCGTACTGGTAGACCGACAACATCCCGCTGTAAGCCGTGAGCCGTTGGGGCTCGGACGGGTCTAGGTCCAGGAGCGGTTCATCCGTCGGCGTTGGCGTGTCTTTCGCACTGATTTTGTAGACCCGGCCCAGGATGTTCCGCGCCAATGTCTCCCGCCTTGCCACCGTGCCTCGCACTGCATCAATCCAGAATCGCTCCCCTCCAGGCCGTGAGAACACGTCCACCTCCCACACCAGCCGACCTCCCGGAGCGTCCTCGTTCCCGGGGAGTACCGCCAGCTTCGGTGCTCTCGCCTTCTCGCTCCCCACCCTCGCCGTTTCCGCTGCGATTTCTGCCGCGCGCTGCGCCGGAACCATCGGCGTTGTTCCCACCGTCAGCGTTGGGTCTAGCTCTAGCGTTGCCAGGTGGATCCGACCGTCGTCCCCCACCCGTACGGCCGCCATGGCCCCCACCACCGGGAGCCCCCGGTGTCGCTGTACGAACCTCACCGTTGTTGCATCGGGGCCTGGTAGTTTCCCGTGGAGCTCCAGGTCGACTCTTCGCGCGCTGACTGGCGCGAACTCGGAGGTTAGGTACGCCCGCGCTGCCTCTACAGCTTCCCCGAGGAAGAGCCGATCCCGGGGGCCCCGGGCCCGCTCGGCAGCGGAAGATGCAGCAGGGGAGAGGACAAGACCGGCGAGTAGAGCAGAGGTGACAAGGCTAGGGCGCATCATGGCGCGCCCTAGCCTCCGTGGACGTTGCCGCAACCCCGTTGCTCTTAGATTTCTTTCCCCTACCCTAGGTGATTTCTGCCCATGCAGTCTTCCTTCTATGAGAGCGGATTCATGCCTGTTCGGAGGCACTGCGAGACTTGCGACCCTGTCCGGTTCAGAGACGATGAGGTACTTGGGGAGGAGAACTCTGCAAGGAGTCCAGTGGGAGGTCGTAGGCGGAGACGACCCCATACAGAGGGACGAGGACAAGGACGAGGGAGTATCTCGGGAGTAGGATGACCGGCAATGACACGAACGAGGGCTTGGGGTCTGGCGCTGGCAGCCACCCTCACGATGACCGTGAGCTATCTGGATCGCCAGACTTTGGCGGTACTTGCACCGACGGTGACGACGGTCTTCGGGCTCCAGGAGAGAGACTATGGGCTGCTGATGTCAGCGTTCTCCATCGCCTATTTGCTAGGGACGCCGGCGGCGGGGTGGCTGGTGGATCGGGTGGGGGCACGAAGGGGGCTCCCTGTTTCGCTGCTGCTATGGACGCTCGTTGCTGCGGCTCACGCGCTGGCGCCAGGGTTCGGGATGCTGTTTACGCTGCGGATTCTGCTGGGATTTGCGGAAGCTCCGTCGTTTCCCGGGGCGGCGCAAACGGTGCAGCGGGCGCTGCCTCCACAGGAGCAAGCCCGGGGGATGGGGATCCTGTTCACGGGGAGCTCCCTCGGGGCAATGGTGGCGCCCAAGCTGGCGACCTGGCTCAATAGCTCCTTGGGCTGGCAGGAGGCCTTCGTAGGGACGGCACTGGTAGGGCTGTTGTGGGTTCCGCTCTGGCTGTGGCTGACTTCGACTCCGGAGGCGAAAGCGGTGTTGGATACGGTACCGGAGGAGAGTGCTGGGAAGCGGTCGAGTGTGTCCCTAGGAGAGCTCATGAGAAACCCTGCTGTGCTGCGAGCCCTGTTGGTGGTGCTGGCATCAGCGCCGGCAATCTCCTTCTCGCTGTTGTGGGGGGCGAAGTACCTGGTGAAAGTCCACGGGTTGACCCAGGCACAGGTCGGCAATGTATTGTGGATCCCTCCGGTTGCTTTCGATCTCGGGTCAGTCATCTTCGGGGATCTGGCGTCCCGACAGCGCTGTGGAAGGCCAGGGCCGGTGGAGCCGGCGCGAGGGCTGGTGCTGGGGGCAGCCGTGCTGGGGGCAGCGATGATCGGTGCGGCACAGGGGGGATCGCTGGAGGTAGCACTGCTGAGCCTGAGTCTGTCGATGGCCGGTGGGGGCGGGCTCTTTGCAGTGGCGACGGCAGATATGATGGCCCGGGTGCCTCCGGGGTCTGTCTCCACTGCGGGAGGGATCACAGCAGCAGCTCAGTCCCTCACGTACATCGTGCTCAACCCGCTGCTGGGCAGGTATCTGGACGGGGGGGGAACGTACCAGGCTATCCTGCTGGCGTTGGGGTTCTGGGTGCTGCCTGGGTCGGTCCTGTGGGTATTGTGGGTGCCTGCGTCTTGGCGAGAGGAGGGGTCCTCACGCTGAGGAGTCGAAGATGGAGGTCTTGCCGTCGGGGGCGGATGATGGCACCCCGCGAATGGCTCAATGATCACTCTTAACAAGCTGACGAAACGCTACGGACCCAAGGTTCTTTTCGAGAATGTGTCGATGCAATTCGACCCTGCCAAGCGTTACGTACTCGTGGGGGCGAATGGCGCTGGCAAATCAACACTTCTCAAGATTATTTCTGGCTTGGAGGACTCAGACGCCGGTAGCGTCGAGATCCCGAGCAAGCTTCGGGTGGGCGTCCTGCGCCAGGATCACTCCATGTACGACCAATGCCGTATCCTGGATACAGTACTTATGGGCAATAAGGTGCTCTGGGAGGCGATGCAGGAGAAGGAGAAACTCTACCTGAAGGAAATGACTGACGAGGTGGGGATGCGCCTAGCGGAGCTGGAGAACATCGTAGCGGAGGAGGACGGCTATACCGCCGAGGCAAGGGCCGCTGAACTGCTGGAGGGCTTGGGTATCCCCACAGAGAAGCACTTGGACTTGATGGCCTCCTTGGCAGGTGGCTACAAGCCGAGGGCTCTGTTGGCGCAGGCGCTCTTCGTAGGTGCTGACGTGTTGCTGCTGGATGAGCCCACCAACCACCTTGATCTGGATGCAATCCGGTGGCTGGAGCACTACCTGGTGAACGACTTCAAGGGAACCTTGGTCATCGTCAGCCATGACCGGCATTTCATGAATGCCGTCGCGACCCATGTGGCCGATGTCGATTACCAGACGGTGACGGTCTATACCGGTGACTACGACGACTTCATCGAGCAGAAGACCACGGGGCGCCGCCAAGCAGAGGCCGACATCGCCCAGAAAAAGAAGCGTGTTGCCGAACTTAAGGAGTTCGTCGCCCGCTTTGGCGCTAGTGCCAACCGGTCGAGCCAGGCCCAGTCCCGCGTCAAGGAGATCGAGAAGCTGGAGGAGTCCATGACGCTTAAGCGCTCTAGCGTGGTAAGGCCCTACATCAAGTTCGGCTTCGACAAACCCTCAGGGCGGGATGTACTTCGGGTGGAGAAGATCAGCAAAGCCTTCGGAGATAAGGTGATCTTTCGGGATTTCAGCTTCAATCTCTCCCGAGGAGAACGCTTGGTGGTCGTCGGGCCCAGCGGCATCGGAAAGACCACCTTGCTCAAGATGCTCGTTGGCGAATATGCCCCTGACGGAGGTACCATCACCTGGGGCCACGATACGAGCGTTGGCTACTTTGCCCAAGAGCATCACGAGGCGTTGGAGGCTGGTTATACCGCCTACGAGTGGCTCCATAACTTCGACAAGGACGCTACTGTAGAGCATGTACGCTCCATCCTGGGGCGTCTGCTATTCAGCGGCGAGGCTGGACTCAAGAAGACTGAGAACCTCTCTGGGGGTGAGGCAGCTCGCCTGATGTTGGCCAAGCTTATCCTTTTGAAGAATAACGTCTTTGTCATGGATGAACCCACCAACCACCTTGACGTCGAGTCTATCGACGCGCTGGTGGAGGCCCTCTGTGACTTCAAGGGGACCGTCATCGCCACCAGTCACGATCGGCACTTCGTCTCCCGGGTCGGTACCAGGGTGCTGGAGCTATCCACCGCAGGGCCTCGTCTGTTCAACGGAACTTACGAGGAGTTTTTGGAGAAATTTGGGATCGAGTACCTGCGCAAGAGCTGATCCTTCGTCTTGCATTCTTCCTGGCAGGCGCTTCAAAGCCCGCCCCCTGGCCGGACCCGGGGAAAGGTCTGCGGGGTACCGTTCTTCAGCTCGATCTGCACGTCCTTGAACTCCACTTCCCCTTCCTTCTCAGCATGGAAGGGCCCCGCGGCCTTGCCGTAGAGCTTCGTCGGCTTCTCCGCTCCCTCCTTTGTGGGCTGGAACGCGCACAGCGTGAGGTCCGAGCCCCACTTGACGAAGACCTCTAGGAAGAATTTGCCATCGGGCTGGGTGGAGGTCTGGCCGATGTTGCCTGTCGTGGGGGCCAGGCAGTCGGTGTAGGAGACAAACACCACCGGCGGCGGCAGCTTCGGATCCACCGGCTTCACCTGGCCGAAGAACTCGACTTCGCACACGTCAGGGTGGGCCTTGGGGCCCGGCGTGGGCGCCACGTGCGACATCACCGGCGGCGTGGACGAGGCCACCGGCGCTGCACTGCTCGCCACGGGTGCTGCCCTAGACCCGTTCGCTGCGGGTTGCTCCTTGCATCCACCGAGGACTAGCAGCCCTACCAGCACCAGTGTTTGCTCTCGTCCTGTCATATCCAGCGGTGTAAACTGTTTGGTTTGCCTATGTCTATGCCAATCCTGGTACACCGTGGGGGATGCGACCCCTGGATCAGATCACAGAGGAGGAAGCGCGGCGGGTCGAGGGTTTGATCCTCGACTTGGACGATACGATTCTAGACCATGGTTACTTGGAGGAAGAAGCTTTCGGAGCGCTGCATCGGGTGGCACGCTCCGGGCTGCTGTCGCTCATCGCCACTGGTAGGCCCGCCGGCTGGGGCGAGGTGCTGGCGCGCCAGTGGCCTGTGGCGGGCGTGGTCACGGAGAACGGCGCGGTGGCGTTCCAGCGTATCGGTGCGGGTGTCGAGCGTTTCGAGCGAGTCAGCCCCGGGGAGCGTCAGCAACGGAGACACCTGCTGGAATGCAGGGTGGAGGCGCTTCAGGAACGCTTCCCCGAGCTGCGTCTAGCGGACGACAATGGTCTGCGGAGGTCCGACATAACCCTGGACGTGGGGGAACGGGAGCAGGTGCCAGCAGGGTTGGTGAGGGAGGTTGTGGCACTGGCGAAGTCGTGGGGGCTTCGGGTGACGGTGTCGAGCATCCACCTGCATCTGAGCCTGGATGGAGATGACAAAGCCTCTGGAGTACTGTGGTTTCTGAGAGAGCGGTTGGGGGTGGATCCCACAAGGGCGCTGGGGCGCTGGGCCTTCGTAGGGGACAGTCTCAACGACGCTCCGTGCTTTGGAGCGTTCTCGCTGACCTTCGGGGTGGCCAATGTGTCGAGGTATGTATCCCAGCTGAGCCGTCCGCCAAGGTACGTGGCCAAGGGGGAACGGGGGGCCGGGTTTGCGGAGATCGTCGGGATGCTCTTGGCGAGGCGAGGAAGCTGAGCCATAGACGGTGCCGCGGGCGAGGGAGCCCCGGAGAGTCGGCGAGGATGAACACCGAGCAATTTCTAGAAACACACGGCTTGGGGCCAGCAAGTGTGGACGAGGAGGCGCTGCTTGCGGCGTTTCGGGAGGAGATGGAGAGGGGGCTCTCAGGGCGACCCGGGAGTCTGGCGATGCTACCGTCGTACCTGCCCATCGATCGGCCAGTACCGGTGGGGGAGCGGGTGATCGTGGTGGATGCGGGGGGGACCAACCTGCGGGTAGCCACGGTGGTATTTGACGAAGGAGGCAAGGCAAGCATCAACGATTTGCAAAGGTATCCGATGCCTGGAACCAAGGGGGAGCTGAGCAGAGAAAGCTTCTTCGAGGCGCTTGCGGACCACCTAGAGCCGGTACTGGGGTGTTCAAAGCGGATCGGATTCTGCTTCTCATACCCGGCAGAGATCTCCCCGGAATGCGATGGAAGGCTCCTACGATGGACGAAGGAAATCCGTGCGCCGGAGGTGGTGGGGTGCTGGATAGGGCAGGGGCTGGCGGGTTATTTGGAGCGGCGCGGTTACCGGAAGCGAATCACCATGCTGAACGACACGACGGCGACGCTGCTGGCGGGGAAGGTGGTGGGGCAGCGACGGCGCTACGAGAGCTATGTAGGCTTCATTCTGGGGACCGGCACCAACACAGCCTACGTCGAGCGCAATGAGCGAATCCTAAAGGCGACGGGGCTGGAGGGGGCAGGGCGTCAGCCGATCAATATCGAATCGGGAGGGTTCGGTAGGTGCCCGCAGACGGCCTTGGATCGGGACTTTGACAGAACAACAGCCAATCCAGGGCAGCAAACCTTCGAGAAGATGATCTCCGGAGCATACTTGGGCTCTTTGGGGCTCCGGGTGTTGCAGCAGGGGGCTAGCGAGGGGCTCCTGTCAGCGGTGGGTGCCTCCCTCCTCTCCGGTGTGCAAGCCCTCACGACCCAAGAGCTCTCCGCGTTTCTGGCCAACCCTTTCGAGCCGGGGTTGCTGGCCTCTCTCGGCTGGTCTCCGGCCGATCGTGGAATCGTACATCATCTGTTGTCGGCCGTGGTGGCTCGAGCAGCGAGGTTGGCAGCGATCAACCTTACGGCAGCAGTACTCAAGGCAGAGGCAGGGAGGGACAGGCTTCACCCAGTGGGGGTCACCTTGGATGGCTCGACTCTCCATCGGACCCACCGGATGGCGGCACAGATCGAGCAGCACCTAGACCGGTTGCTGAGGGCCCAAGGGGTCCACTTCGAAACGATCCGGGTGGAGGAGGCACCTATCCTCGGGGCGGCAGTCGCCGGGCTGCTCCGGTAGAGTACCACCGGAAGGTAATCCAAAGAATCTTTTCTAGGTGGGTAACCGAGCTCGTTGGAGCATTGTACCTTCTGGAAATCCCATGGCTCCGCGAACCTTCTTTGAGCAATCCTCCCCCTTGGCTCGCCGTGAACTGCTCCGTACCGCGGCGGTGGGGACGGTACTGTCGGTGCTGGGTGGCTCCTATGTGCTCGCTGGAGACGATCCACGTACCTCTCAGAAACGTCCTGACGGACGGATCCGCCTTCCCCCAGGGCAGCGCCTCATCTCTGCGCTCAAACCTATGGGCGGGGAGCAGGGAGACCCAAGCCCATCGAACTTCAAACTTCGGGTTCACGGGGAGGTTGGGGCTCCCTTTGAACTCGATTTTCAGGGCCTTCTGGCTCTCCCCCAGACGGAGATGGCCCTGGATGTCCACTGCGTTACCAGTTGGTCAGCCTTCGACGTGGTGTGGACCGGTGTCCGGGTAGCATTGCTAGCAGACAAAGCGAAGGTGAAGCCTGAGGCGCGTCACGTCATCTTCGAGGCGGCTCACGGGTATACCGCCAACGTTCCGTTGGCAGAGGCTCTCGCCCCGAATGTACTAGTGGCCCACAAAATCTATGGAAAACCTCTAGCGCGAGCTCATGGTGCGCCCGTTCGTGGGGTTGTCCCCGATCTCTACTTCTGGAAGAGTGCCAAGTGGCTCACTGGCATCCGCTTTGTCGCCAGGGACCAGCCGGGATACTGGGAAACTCGGGGCTACCACAACCACGGCGATCCTTGGCTAGAAGAGCGGTATGGCTGAGGGGCGGCGATGGTCAGTGCGCCCCTGGGTCCGGGCGCTGCATCGGGATCTGGGCTACCTGGCGGTGGGGCTCACGGTGGTGTATGCGCTGTCGGGGCTGGCGGTGAACCACATCGCCGATTGGGATCCAAACTTCCGCAATCACGAGGCGACGCATCGGTTGGGGCCACTGACAGGAGAGGATGACGAAGCCATCGCCCGGGAAGTGCTCCGGAGGCTATCGATCCGGGAGCCACCGTCGGAGGTGTACCGAGCTAGTCCAGAACAGTTGGACGTGGTCTTTCCTCGAAAGACGCTCCACATCTACCCGACCTCGGGCGAGGTAACCGAGGAGGGACAGCAGCCCCGGTTCTTGCTCCGGACGGCCAACTGGCTCCACCTCAACCGGGGGAAGAAGGCTTGGACGTACATCGCCGACGCCTACGCGGTAGGCCTGCTGCTGCTGGCGCTGTCAGGGCTGTTCATGATCCCAGGGCGCAAGGGGTTGCTGGGGAGAGGGGCAGTCCTGGTGGCGGTGGGGGCAGCCATTCCAGTAATCTACGTGGAGCTCTCCGGGGGACCAGAAGCGACTTCGGGGAAGCCTGCGATGCGCTCGAATCGCTGACGTTCGTGCGGGGGGGAAGTCAACTATCGTGCAAACCAATGCTCTCCGTGGATACACGTACCCCAGAATCCCTGTTCATGTCCCTGTTGCTCCCGCTTTATCCGCCAGAGGCTCGAGCCGACCTTGCCCGAGTCCGGGCCGTCGATGCCAATCCAGGGAACAATCCTTCGCTCCCGGCACAGCTAGCTGCCATTGGTGAGGTATTCGCACGCCTCTCCCGAGAAGCTTTCGGGGAAGATCTTATCCTAGATTTCTCCGATGCTTCGATACACCGGTTGGCCCATAGAATCACCGTCGAGCGACGAAACCGCTGGCTACGAGAGCTTGGACCGGACGGGCTTCCGCTGCTGCTGACGGTATTGCTCCACGGGGTCGCTTACCTGGGAGAGTGTGTTGTCAGAAATCACGGAGGTGTATGGAAAATTCGAAATCCTTTGTGGGAGTCGCTGGTGTCGGTAAGGACGAGGGTTGGGCAAGGGGAGCTAGCGGTGCTCTCGTGGTGGCTGAGGGCGCTGAGCGATGGGGAGGTAGGGCGAGGAACGCTGGCGGAACGCTACCGAATGCATGTAGAGGAACCCTCCCGGGAACCGTTGGAACTCCTAGTAATTGCAGCGCCGGACCGAAGGCTGCCAAGATTGAAGCAGCCGCGGTACGATACCCTGTACAAGTACCTCAAAGCACACTTGCCGGAGCTACGGGATCTGGGACAAGATTTCCCGTCGCCGGAGCGGTTCGCGGAGCTAGCCTTTCGATGGTTGGATTTCCTCCTGCTAGGGGAGGGCAGGATGCTGTTGATGTGGGGGCCGACGGATCATGGGTTGCACTTGTACTGGCTAGATGCCCGGGGGTTTCGCAAGGGGATGTACCTGCCGGCGGACGGGTTCCCGGAGCCCAAGGTGGAGGGGGAGGGGGAGAAGCTCCGGGTGATGGCATCGGTGCAAGGGAAGGTAGTGGTTCATGAGGTGCTCTGGTGGGGGCCGTGAGCCAAGCTCAATTTCCGACGAGCTTGTTCATTAGGAATGCCCCTCCACAGAGAAGAAAGGTGACAAGAAAAGGGAAGGTGAACGGCAAGGAGTTATCCAAGTAGCGGATGCGAGGACGAGCCATGAGAGGCATTTACTCCAGTGCTGGAGAAGGGACTAGCCCTCCGGGACGAGATGCTCTTGTCTACCCCTTGTGCTCCTCTGTGGGCTCCTTCCTTGCGGAAAGGATGCCGCCGCTTCTTGCCTAGATACACTCTGCGAAGGCTCGCTCCTTCCTTGCGGAAAGGATGCCGCTCCCTCAAGATGTGGTTTCTCCGTAAGGGGGTGGGGTTCCCGTCACTGTCCCGGCGCATCCCGGCCCATCGCGGGTCTCTCTGGGAGGGCGTGGGGTTCCTCCATGGCCCCATCGACGAAGTGCGTGTCCAAGACCCCATGTTCGTAGATTGTCTCCATGCCAGACCCTCGCAGTTGAAAGGGGTCGAGGACTGGCGCCTCAGCCTCCGAGAATATGGCGAGCAATGATGATGCGCTGGACCTCGCTCGTGCCTTCGCCGATCTCGCACAGTTTCGCATCGCGGAGGTGGCGCTCGACGGGGAACTCCCGGGTATAGCCGTAGCCGCCATGGATCTGGAGGGAGCGGTTGCAGGCACGGGAAGCAGCCTCGCTGGCATAGAGCTTGGCCATGCTCGCTTCCTTGGAGTAGGGGCGGCCCTGGTCGGCAAGCCAGGCAGCGCGGAGGGTGAGTAGCCAAGCCGCATCTAGCTCGGTGGCACTATCTGCAAGCATCCACTGGACCGCCTGAAAGTCGGCAATAGGCTTCCCGAATTGTTGTCGGTCTTTGGCATAGTGGATCGCCATCTCCAGGGCTCCGTAGCCGAGACCAACAGCAAGAGCAGCGATGGAGATCCGGCCTCGATCAAGAATTGTGAGGGTATCAAGGAAGCCCCTGTTGACCTCACCCACCCGCTGAGCATCACTCACCCGGACGTTCTCGAAGGTTAGCTCGCAGGTATCACTGGAACGCATGCCCAGCTTCTCAAGGTGTTTGGAGGCACGAAAGCCAGGGGTGCCCTGATCCACCACGAAAGCGGTAATGCCCTTCTGCTTGGGGGCGCTCTTGTCGGTACGGGCCAGCACTACGCAGAAGCCGCCGATACTGCCCTGGGTGATGAACATTTTGGTTCCGTTGATGACCCAGTGGTCGCCATCTCGCTCAGCCGTCGTGGTAAGGCTAGCGGCGTCAGAGCCGCTGCTAGGTTCCGTCAACGCCCAGGCCGCCAGCCACTCGCCGGAGGCTGCCTTCGGAAGGTATTTCTTCTTCTGCTCCTCGCTGCCGAAGGCGAGGATATGACTGGTGCCCAGCCCGTTGTGGGAAGCTAGTGTCAAGGCTAGCGATCCGTCGACGCGGGCCGCCTCCTCGACGGCAATGGCGTATTCGATGGTGCCCATGCCAGCTCCACCGTACTCCTCGGGAATCCGGATGCCGAGGAGGCCCATCTCCGCCAGCTTGGGAATGATCTCATGGGGAAAGCGCTCTTCTTCATCCCAGCGGCGAGCATGGGGGCGAGCCTCACGCTCGAAGAAGTCGCGGAGGGTTTGCTGGAGGATGCGGTGCTGCTCGTCGAGATCAAAATGCATGGCAGGGGTTACTTGGAGGCTTCCAGAATTGTCTTCAAGCGTTTGATCTTCTCGTCTTTCGACAAGGATACCTTGGCCGCGTCGCCGCCCTTGAGCGCGAAGTTGTCGTCTCCTACCCCTACCACCAACCTGCCCTTTCGGGCCACGATCCACTCGGCTTTGGGGTCGTCGTTCTGCTCTTGGAGCATAACCCGCACGGCTGCCTCCCCCAGGTTCTTCTCTTCCTGAGCGCCTTTGAGCTTCCCGAAGCTTTTGAGCACATCCTTGGCTTGTTCCGGGTCGTCCTTCAGCAGCACTAGCGCTCGGTAGCGCCGTTCCCCATCCCGGTAGAACCCCTGAGCGCTGTGGTCGGTACCTTCGACGCCCAAGGTCTTGCCCAGGGTGTAAGCAACCCCCAACGGCAACAAGTTCTCTGAGGGAAGTTGGGCTACGGCTGCGGGAGGGGTCACCGTACCTGGGAGCTTTTCCAGAATCCCCCGGGCAACTACGGGGAGATGCCGTTCGGCGCTGGCTTTGAGCTTCTTCTCGTCGCCGCTCTCCTCCGAGTTCACGTAGGAGAGTTCCAGCAAGTAGGGGCCCTTGACCGCGTAGAGGCTGCCGGTCCCCATCGCTCCGGGGGCTCCCACCTCTGTCTTCTTGGGCATGTCCGGCCGGAGAGGATCCTCCCCACCCAGCACTCGATGGGTGAACATCGCATAGGCGTGGTCCGAAGTAGCAAACTGGGAAAGGATGGCATTCACCGTCGAGCCTTTCCCCTCGCCGTCCACGTAGTCCAAACTGACGGTCCGTTTGACTTGGTGAGTACGGTAGAGTTCGCAGCCTCCGTCGAACATCTTGCAAATCCCGTCGATAGGAGCCGGTGCCTTCTCTCCGTAGGCCTGGGTTTCCCCCTCCGGATTCACACAAAACACCCCCAGTTTCCTTGGGAAGAACGGGGCGCTCACTGGATCCTTCACCTCGCCACCACCTCCCTGACACGCCCCCGGTTGAGTAGTTTTGTCCAGGGGAGGGGGAGGCGTTCCCCTAGCCCCTGGGTCAGGTCGGGGGGGATCCTGTTTCGAGCATGCCAGTAGGGTGAGCCCGCAGGTGAGGAGAACCATGGGTAGGCGCATGGCACCCCTCGTATGGCAGGTAAACCGGCGACGCTAGTTTCAGCGTGGAGTGGGTTCAAGACAGGGGAAGAATCTGGTGGTGGGTTGCCGAGATAGCTGTGCGCTTGCGCCGTGAGGTCTGAAGTTTTTACACAGCGGATGCAATGTTGTTTGGAAGGGGAGACCCACCAGGCAGGCCGGGTTCCAAGTACGTAGCACGGCATGATGTTTGCGAGGAGTTGGAAAGCCGTGTTGTCTCTCGTCCCACGCGCTCCCGCCCTCCAGCAATGGCCCAGACCACGGGCCGGGGTCTATCGACACCCACGAGGGTTCACATTGTTGGAAGTGCTAGCGGCGGTGCTGGTAGCGTCGTTGCTAGCAGCAGCGGCGCTGCCGACCATGCACAGTCGAGTAAAGGATCGGCGTGTGCAGCAGTTCGCTCAGCAGATTGGCCTCCTCTATCGGGAAGCACGGACTCGAGCGATCGGTCGGGGGACATCGCACTTGGTGCGGTTCTCCACGGGAGAGAACCCCCAGGGAAGGATGGATCTGTTCGAAGCAGTGCAGCCCATCGGAGGCGCGAACAATACAGGGCACTGCGAGAACTTGCCGCTGATGGGGATGAACACGTGTGAAGCGGTCAATTGGGGGGCAGGGGCCAACTCCCGGCTCGTGACCTCTCTGGTGGAGCCTGAAGGGGGCTCACAAGCGGAGGTATTCGCAGAGTTCTGGTACGACAGCAACACGCTGCAGGGCAACGTGGATGTATGCTTCTCCCCAGGAGGGCGTTCATACATCCGCCCAGCGCAGGGTGGCTCCTTCACGCCGTTCAACGGGGTGCATCAGATTCGGGTCCGACGCATGGTAGGGGGGGCCAAGGCGGATCTTCTGGTGCGACAGGTCTTCCTGTTGCCCAACGGGGCCACGCGGGTCGAGACGGTGGTGGAGGGGATCTGAAACGAAGGGACCGCGGGTATACGGCGGTGGAGGTGCTCGTGGGGATCTCCCTGCTAATTATCGCCTCCTCAGGGATCGTGGCGCTGCAGAAGGTGGCTTCCCAGGGGAACGGCCATGCTCGGGAGCTGGCGGTGGCTTCTCAGGTGGCGCGCACCTGGATCGAGCGACTTCGGACGGATGCGACCGTTTGGAACACAAGCCCTAAAACCGGCACCCCCAGCGACATTGGTCAGACGGTGTGGCTCAACCAGGTGAACTCCGCACCCCAGGTTTGGGCACGCCCGGTGTTCAACGGGGTTCTAGGCTCTCCTGGAGCGGATGTGCATGGCAACGATGTTCCTGTAGCCGAGTTGGGCAATGCCTTCTACTGCACTCACATCCGTCTGAGCTGGATGTTCCCCGAGGAAGTGATCCGGGCTGATGTGCGGGTAGTATGGCAGCGGGCCGGAGGGCTCGGGGGCTTCAACAACCTGGGGGTTTGTGCCGATGGCCAGGCAGTCGCCAATTTCGACAACCCTGCTTTGCAACCGTTGAGCCGCTACAACTTCGTCTACCTATCCTCATCAATCTTCCGAAACAAGGCTCTGCTGCAATGAACCGCTCCTCTTTTCATCGCCGTCGTCGGGGGTTTACCTTGGTCGAGCTGATGGTGGCCACCACGGCGGGGTTGACCGTGGCTCTGGGGGCCTTCGCCTTTGCCCGAGCGGCCACCCGGTCCTTCCAGCAGGAGACTCGTCTAGCAGATGCCACCAGCAACGCTACCATCGGCTTCCGTCGGCTCATTTCCGACTTGGAGCGGGCTGGCTACCTCGCCCCCTCCAATATCCAGCGGGAATTCTCCCACGGCAACCGGGTCTGCCTCCAGCCCAACAACGTCTTCTCTCCGGCGATCCAGTCGCTGGCCTCCCTTGCCATTGAACAGGGGCCTCACCCAACCACCGGGACGGTTCCTAACTCCTCCACGCATGCAATCCTCAATGGTCCTCCCATCAACCTCGATCCCGATCGGCTCACCCTCTCCGGCAGCTACGCCTCTACCGAGCAATTCCCTGTTCGCTCTGTCGACTCCAGCGGTTCTTCTCCCGTCGTGTACCTGGAGCGTAACAGTGGCGCTGCCTTGCGCCTGATGAACGGAAACGCCACGCCAACCCCTTGGACAAAGGTATTCCGGACGGGTCGTATCCTCCGCATCGTGGATCGGGAGGGTTACCAGCACTTCGGGCACATCACCGGGGTAGATGCCTCTGGAGCCTACCCTCAGATCACCCTCAAGAGCACCCCGGGCCTTTACATGAGGGGCCAGCCGCCTCCTACTGTGTCCAACCCGCTCTGCAAGGGCTTCGACATTGGTACGGGGGCCGTTGCATCCGTCATCGACAAGATTCGCTACGAGGTACGAGATCTGCGCAATGTGGTCCAGTACCAGGCACTCTACCCTGCGAACCCGGTGCTTCCCGAGGATGCTCAGCGCTGGGAACTGGTACGCTACGAGTTGGATGAGAACAACAACTTGCTCCCTGGTACAGAGGAGCTGGTGGCCGAGTTCGCTGTCGACCTCAAGTTTGCTCTCACCGTGATCAACAACCCCACGTTGGACCCGAGCAACCCCAACCCGACGCTCCAATTCCTCGAGTTTGGCCATGGGGCGATCGGGGGGACATACGCCAGACCCATGGTTGCCGGCAACACGCTGCCAGGGCCGGAGCGGATTCGTTCGGTGCGCGTGCGTTTTTCTGTGCGCTCACGGGAGCCCGATCGGGCGGTGGGCATCAATCCGGTGCAAGTGGGGGCACTGCCAGGAACCCTGTTCCGCTACCAGATTCCTGGAAGCACGAAGTATGCGCGAGTACGCACGTTGCATGCGGATGTCTCGATGAGCAACCAGGTGGGTCTGTTTTTCTGATGAGGCTGGAAGGATGACCCGCGAGGAACAGGAGATCGTGAGCAGAGAACGAAGCCAGATGGCGAAGCAGCGTCTCTTGGCGTGGAGGCGTCGCCGGGAGAACCGAGGAGCAACGATCTTCCTAGTGACGCTGGTGATGACGCTGCTGGCCGCGATGGGGGTGTTCGCGGCGAGGGCAACGAGCTTGTCAGGGAAGGCCGCAGGGTATTTGAGGCAGAGCGAGCAGAGCCACTACCTAATGCAGCATGCCATGGTGTTGGCGCTCAATGAGATCGACCGGGGCGCAACAGTATACGGAGCGAGGAACGCCAATAGCGCCGTGACAAACCAAGCCTGTACGACGACAGCAGCGTATCCGTCGATCAAGATCCCGTGTGTGAAGTTCTCGACGGATTGGACGAAGGAAGATGCATTCCAAGCGGCGGTGAGGCGTGCCCAGTCAGCTAACGGTAAGCCACTGGTCAAACCGGTCGAGCTCCCGCCGACGATGAACCCGGACCCAGCCCAAAACACTGCGGGGAGCTTCGGTCCTTGGCTATTGCTTCCGTCGATGTATGTGGAGATGACGGACATGGCCGAGCTAGAGCGACCCCCACCGGGGACGGCTGTAAGCGGGAATGGATCCCAATTCAAGTATCGCCAAGCGACACTGGTGGGGATCTCCCAGGTGGGGCCTTACCCTGCCAATGGTCCTACAGCCGCTTGTGCCAGCCCAGAGGAAAAAGGCGCAGCGATGGTGGTGGTCCGTGAGTCAGGGCGCAGTCAGATTGTCTTTGGTCCGGTGAACTGAGGGAGGTCATAACCATGCGCAGGCAGAGGATGGAGCGGTTCCGGGTCGGAGGGGTGAGCGTAGCCTTGCTGATGGCGCTGATGGCCCCGTCGACGGCGCTGGCGCAAGCAGATACCGAGCCGCCATTGCCCAATGTGATGCTGCTCATCGATACCTCCGGGTCGATGGAGTACATGGCCGAGCCGGATCCGGTGACCAAAAAGCCAAGGCTTCCCAATTGTGAGCCTCCCAACCCACCGAACTCGCAGAACTATACGTTGAACCCCAACAAAAATTATGAGCAAAATCGTTGGGCCAATCTGGCTACGGTGCTCACCGGGGAGATCCCCAAATATGCCTGCATCGCGGAACCGCGAGGGACTGGGCCATTTGCTGCGGAGTTCGGGCTTGGTGGCCAGCCTCCGTATGACAAGGACTACTACCTCCCCTACAACCGCATTGTCTCGATCAACACCAACAGTGGCAACGAAGCCTGTGTTGTAGGGCCGAACCCTGGAGTGTGGCCCGGCTCCAACTTGTTTGTTTATCATCCTGACGCGATCAAGACTCATCTGATTGGGAACGCTTCGGCGAATTGTACGAAGATTGGCAACGCATTTCGTCTGCTCCAGACCGACGACGGGCTGATGGATGTGTTCCGGGAAAAGGCGCGCTTTGGGATGATGACCTTCGACAGCCTCCCGGATCGGCGCACTGGCTACGCGAGCAATGCCGTGGATGCGATGGGGGGGCTTCAGGGGCACTGGAGCTACTACAACGGCTGGGATCAGAATGGCACCGGCTTTGCCAAAGGAAAGCCCGAGCTTTGCTCCAGCAACCAAGAGATCGAAGTGGGCGTTCGCAACCCCGCTGCCCCCCCCTGGGAAGGGCGCTTGATCGCGTTTGGGGATCCTGCAGCGAGCTTGACCGATGTAGTCAAGCGCAATGAACAAATCCAGCAGGCAATTCTTGCGGTACGTCCCTACGGTGCCACGCCCATGGCGGGGATGCTCTCGGACGCGGAATACTTCTTCTTCCACGACACCACGCTGGATAAAGCCGATCCCAACCACAAGCCTCTTGGTCCTTACAACGATCCCTACGTGGTGGGCGGGTGTCGCCAGCAGTTCATCATCTTGCTGACCGACGGTATCCCCAACCTGGATCTGCGCCCAGGGTGTGCGAACAACGCACCAGGGCCACCGGACGGTACCTGCCCCTTCTCGGAGCCCTCGGCGGTGGCTAAGCGTTTGGCCACCCAAGACCCAGTACGAAAGATCCGCACCTTCGTCGTGGGCTTCGCTCTATCCTCCACGGACTCAGGAGGGCCCATCCCCCTCGACTGCAAGACGCTGACGGGCAAGGACGACGCGGCCTGCTTCAACCCGAAGACCGACGGGGTCCGGGCCTGCTGTGAGATGGCCAAGATCGCCTACGAAGGCGGCACGGGGGTTCCTCGCTTTGCAGACAACAAGCAGCAGCTACGCAAAGCCCTCAACGATATCCTCTCGGAAGTGGCCCAGGGGACAACCAGCCGAACCACCCCGGTGTTTGCCAGCGCAGGCTCGGCGGGGGGCGGGTATTCGGGAGGGGGAGGTGTCGCGGCATACAACATCCTGACCTCCTTCAAGGTATCCACGGGTGGGCTTTGGCAGGGCGTCATTGAGCGGCAGCGCTACACATGCACCAAGGAGGCAGGGGTCTACACCGTCAAACCGGAGAACATCGACGAAGAAAAGGGTGATCGCTTCTCTACCAACATCGCCAGCGGTCAGGGCCCATCTCGCCGATTTTTCACGGTCGTTCCGGCTCAAATTTCCAACCATGGCAAGGCCGCATGGACGCTACGAAATCTAACGAACCTCACCGATGGTCTAGGCTCTCAGGGGTCCCTTCAGCTCACCAGTGACATCAACAGCTTCTACGATACTGCCATCTCGGGAACGATGGGGTTGGCCATGGGCGGTGGGGCCAAGAGCGTCTGCGGCACCGTGAGCACACCGGTGGAGGTGGAGGATTGCCGGAGGCGTATCCTTCGTTGGTATACCGGGCTCCCGATGATTGATGGCTCGCTCTTTGATCGGGTCAAATCTCCGCTGGGGAGTGTTTACCACTCGACCCCTGTGGTGGTGGGGCCACCCTCGGAATTCCTCCGGGATGAGTCGTACTCGGCTTTCGCGAACAAGTACAAGTTCCGCGCTCCTATCCTCTACACAGCTACCACAGATGGACAGCTCCATGCCTTTAAGCTGGGTGCCTCCAGTCCGACGGATACGTTTCAGGTGAACAGCAAGCTGAATAACGAGCTCTGGTCCTTTATTCCTCCGGCAGTCCTCCCAGATTTGAAGACGATTTATCCAGGTATTGAGCGTCGCCTGTTGGATATCCCTATTTTTGCACGAGATGTGGTATTCGAGCGCAAGCGTACGGATGCTATCAATGGCTCCGGAGCCTTTAACGATTGGCGTTCTGTCATCGTGACGGGGCTTGGTCCTTCCCGCGGCGGCTACTTCGCTTTGGATGTCACCCAGCCGGAGTTCAACCCTCCCAGCAGCGAGGGACCCAAATGGCTCTGGCAGATCACCAGTGACTCGGCAGGGAACCCGCTCTTTGGTGCCAGTGCATCGCCGGTCATTACCACGCTCTTTCTGAAAATGCCCAACATGCCTGAGGCAAGAGAGGTTGCAGTGGCAATCCTGCCTGGTGGTACGTCAGCGGCTCCTCAGAACGCTGCGGCCGTAGCCAGGGCGCAAACGGGGGCCCAAACCCTCGACGGCAAGTGGAAGTTCCGCCCTCAGGTGCGCTCCTATGCGGACAACGATCCGGCACGCTCGCTCACCATCGTTCGTCTGGATACCGGCGAGGTGATTCGGCGCTTTCATCGGTGCAGGCCGGGGAACCTACCCCCGCTTCCTTATGATGCTTCCCTGCTGAGTCGTTCGACTTGTGCTCCCTTTGATTCTCCTATCACCAGCGTTCCTTTGCCCTATCCCAACGGCACGGGTCAATCCGCGACTCGCGTCTTCGTCGGGGACCAAGACGGAGCTCTCTGGCGCATCGACCTGTCGAGTACGGACCCAAGTGCTTGGAAGGTCGAGCCCTTCTTCGATGCATATGCAGCGTACCCCAATGGTGCTTTCCTGGGTCAGCCGGTGCTGTCACAGCCAGTGGCCTCCCTGGATCCGGTAGGAAACTTGGTGGTGGTGTTCGCAACCGGAGATCAGGAGCGTTTCGACGGAACCCAGGGGATGCGCAACCTGCTTTGGTCGATCAAGGAGGCCCCAGACTTGGCCACTGGGAAGGTTGGTGCCCTGGCGAATTGGCACCTTGGGATTGGTACTGGCGAGAACATCAACGCGAACCCTCCCGGAAGCGCCAGCGGTGACTGGAACCATGGGATCCGAGTAGCAGGACCCCTCACGCTCTTTGGGGGAGCGGTGTATTTCTCGACGTATCGGCCTCCGGCTCCTGGTGCCAACGCATGTGATCCCGGCTCCAGTGTACTCTGGGCGGTCGATTACTTGGCCAACACTCACAACGATGCCACCGGGGATGCGGCCCCCAAGCCTGCTCTCGACATCAGCGGTACTCTTTACCATGCCCGAGAGTACGCCAATGCACTCATCTTTGGTGTGGGTATCCAGAAGCTGCCTGCCTGCTACGATACCTCGACGGTGGATGACCCGTACATTGGCTTCGGGACTGGCTCCACCTCGGTAGCGGATATGAGTGCTCCAGAATACCGGTTGGTCGTGCAGACCGGTGCCAAAGGTAACAGCAACGCTAAGGCAGAAACCAAGTTTGAAACGATGAGCTTGCGCGCTCCGCCCTCCGGTGCCTTGATCTCCTCGTGGGCCTCGGTCGTCGAGTTATTCTGTTGCGTGGTTGGTTGTGGCTCTGCTTGGGGGTGGTGGGGTTCTGCTCCGGGTGCGATCTCCGGGAGCCAAAAGGCTCTCCGGTTCCTCCAGTGGCGTCCATGACGGTTACCAGCGCAGAGCCGCCGCTGCCTCCGGATCACACGCTCCCAGGGGAGTTGGCCGAGGGGGAAGTCAAAGTATCTGGGATCTTGATGCCACGTGGTTTTTTGGTGCATCGTGTGTTCGAGCATCAAACCCACGTACGCGGAATGGCGACACCGGAACAGACCGCCAATTACCTTCGTCGCAGGCTGGAGGTGGGGAGCGTGGATGTGGGGCCGTCAAGGACGATCTTCTCTGGGGCACGGGTCAAGGGGAAAGAGGGACCACCGCTTCGGGTAGAGGTAAACTCCCTGGGGGGAGTCACCGAGGTCGTCGTGATTGAGCTGAGAACGGTCCCCATCGATCCCTCGCTCAGTGAGGAGGAACGATGGAGGAAAGCAGGGTTGCGGCCTGAGGGGGGGCTGCTGGATCCGCACAAAGTGTTCTGATCGCGGTGACGCGGACGACCATCCGCGCTAGGAGGCATCCTGTGACTACGCCAGGATTGCGCCGTACCTCGCTCTTTGATGAACACAAGGCTCTCGGGGGCCGCTTGGTGCCTTTTGCCGGGTGGGAAATGCCCATCCAGTATACGGGGATCACCGAGGAACATCGGGCTGTACGCAGCGCTGCGGGCTTGTTTGACGTGAGCCATATGGGTGAGCTGGAACTCACCGGGGAGCATGCCGGTGCGGTGGTCGACTATCTGGTCACCAACGATGCGAAGCGGCTGATGGATGGTCAGGCGATGTACACATGCTGCCTCAATGAGCGGGGGACGATCTTGGATGACCTCATCGTCTACCGAAAGGAGGCACAGCGTTGGCTGGTGGTCTGCAACGCCTCCAACCGGGAGAAGATCCGAGCGCACTTTGAGCAAGCCTGCCAGCACCATTGCGACTTTCGCGATCTCTCCGACGAAACGGCCTTGATAGCCCTTCAAGGGCCGAGCGCTGCGGAGATTTTGTCCCTAGCCGGCGACGAGGCAGCAGCTTGCACAGGGCTTCGGTCGTTCCAATTCCGGGATGCGAAGGTAGGCGGTGTTCTGGTTACTGCAGCTCGCACCGGTTACACGGGGGAGGATGGATTCGAGCTGTTTTGCCGGTGGGCAGATGCTCCTCAGGTGTGGCGTACGCTCTTGGAGCTTGGGCGTGATCGGGGGCTTGTCCCGGTAGGACTGGGCGCCCGCGATACCTTGCGCTTGGAGGCCCGTCTTTCTCTCTACGGGAACGAGATTGACGAAACCACGGACCCTTTCGAGGCAGGGCTGGGCTGGGTGGTAAAGATGGAGAAGGGCGACTTTGTGGGGCGCTCCGCCTTGAAGGCCATCCAAGCTCGGGGGCCTGTTCGCAGGCTTGTCGGCTTCGAGATGACGGGACGTGGTATCGCTCGTCACGGATATCCCCTCAAGGATGCTCAGGGTCAGGTGGTGGGGGTCTGTACCAGTGGGGGTCCTGGCCTCACCGTGGGCAAGAACATCGGCCTGGGCTATCTACCCGTTGCCATGACGGCCATCGGCACACCGTTCCTGGTCGATTGTCGAGGCAAGGAGGTGGAGGCCGTGGTGGTGCAAGTCCCCTTTTATAGGCGCGGACGGTGAGAATCCGCGCCGATGTTTCGTCATTTCTCCCCGAGGAAGCACATGGCTGACACCGAGATTCGTGAAGGATACCTCTACACCAAGGACCATGAATGGATTGGAGCAGAAACCCCACGCCGCGTCGGGATCACTGCGTACGCAGTGGAGCAGCTTGGCGATATCACCATGGTCGATCTCAAGGTCAAGGTCGGCGAACGTATCGAAGCCGGGCAGGCCTTCGGTGTGGTGGAGAGCGTGAAGTCGGTCAGTGACCTCTATGCTCCGGTTTCCGGTGTTGTGGCCGCTATCAACGGTGAGCTGGATGCCCGACCCGAGTTGGTCAATGAGGATCCTTACGGTCAAGCCTGGATGATCTCTCTCCAGCCGGACAGGGAACCTACTGACTTGATGGATGCGGAGGCGTATCGGGCGTTCCTAAGAACCCTCTGAAGGAGCCCGCTTTATCTGAACGCCCGAGCAGGTTTTGTCCGGTTTGTTGACATAGTTCGCTGCGCCCTCTTAGGGTGGCTCGACGCGAGTGGAAAGGAAGCGGCGAGGCACGAAATACTCTCCCCTCCACCAGCGTCGGGTGTCCATGTTTCGAGGCCGATGCATGCAGGTCGTAGATGCGAAGGGTTGCCTAGGCTTCCCTGGGTGCTTCTGCGGGGTGGTGCTGGCTACGAGAGAGGAGCCGAAGTACGCACGGCTCCGGGAGCAGCAGCGGTGATGACCTCCATGAAGGCTAGCGTGAAGGAGCCTGGAGCTTTGGGGGAAGAGTCACTTGGGGGGAGCGCGGGGGTGACCGTGGAGGGCAAACCAGCGCATATGAGCGTGTTGCTGCGGGAAGTGGTTGAGGCCGTCGCACCCAGGCCAGGAGGTCTTTACCTAGATGTGACCCTGGGGTGGGGAGGCCATAGCGAGGCGCTTCTGGAGGCAGGGGCGCATGTGGTAGGCTGCGACCGAGATCCAGCAGCGCTGGAGGCGGCTACCACAAGGCTCTCGCGCTTTGGAAACCGATTTCGTCCGGTGAAGGCCTGTTTCTCCGAGCTATCTACTGTGCTGCACAAGCTTGGGGTAGGTTTCATCGATGGACTGGTGGCTGACCTTGGGGTGAGCTCACCCCAGCTCGACGAACCGGGTCGCGGGATGAGCTTTCGGGCGGAGGGGCCCCTCGATATGAGGATGGATCCAACGCAAGGAGAGACAGCTGCGGAGCTAATCCGGCGGCTGACGGCCAATGACTTGGCAGACATCTTCTTCTATTTGGGGGAAGAGCGGCGTGCTCGGCGGATTGCTCGTTGTGTCAAGCAGGCGGATGAGCGAGGGGAGCTGAAGACGACCCTGGATCTCCGGCGTGCCGTGATTCGCGCAGTGGGTCCTCAGCGGGTCGGTGGAGTTGACCCTGCTACCCGGTCGTTCCAGGGGTTGCGCATGGCGGTCAACCGGGAGCTTGATGAGATTGAGGCATTGCTGGCCCAGGCCCCGCGGTTGCTCCATGTGGGTGCCGTGGCCAGCATCATCTCCTTCCACTCCCTGGAGGATCGGCTCGTTAAGCGGGCCTTCCTCGACCGTGCCTGCTGGGAGCCCCTTACCAAGAAGCCTATCGTGCCCAGTGAGGAGGAGTGCGTAGTCAACCCCCGTGCTCGCAGCGCCAAGCTACGCAGCGCACGTTTGATCACTACCCCGACGACGACGGTACGTATTCTCGACGGGTCGCCTAGCTCTAGCAGCCGGATCCGTGCCCGTCTTCGCCAAGGGGGGGAGGGTGGCGAGTGAGCCACCATCGACCCTTCCTCATCCTTTGGGTGCTTGCCGTTTCCGCCAGCGTCGCGGCCTTCGTGCTCCACTTGGCCATGCGGAGTAAGGCGATGCACCTCGGCTACGAGTTGGGTCGAGCCAGGGCAGAGCAGGCCCGGCTCCGGGAGGTCCGCCGGGTGCTGGAACTGGAGGTCGCCAGCTACCATACCCCCCAGCGTGTTGAGGTCGTAGCCCGTACTCTGCTTCGTATGGAACCTCCATCTCCTGACCGGATGATTGCCATGCCGCCGGCAGGTTCTCCAGTGGCGGAGTCTCCCGTGGCTACGGGGGCGAAGGGGGCAGGCAAGGTGCAGGCGATGGTCGGTGAGGCGAGGAGTGCAGTTCCGCTCCCTGCTCCACCTGTGGCCACGGAACTGATCGCTCCGAAGGTCACCCCGCCGAAGCCGCTGGCACGGCAGCAGGAGGAGCCGTGAAGAACCTGGATCCAGAGCGAGCCCGGTGGATCCGGGTGAGGATGGGGGTGCTTTGTGGACTGATGGGGCTCGGGTGTGGGCTGTTGGTATCCAGCGCTTACAAACTTCAGATAGAAGACGGGGCTGCATGGAGGGAGATGGCAGAGGCACAGCGACAGCGGCGCATGCACGTTGCTCCGAAACGAGGAACGATCTTGGACCGAAATGGAGTCTCCCTCGCTGTAAGCGTAGAAGTACCGAGCATTAGCGCCGATGCTTTCGAGATGCTTCGGCTCTACGACGCCAAGGCACTGCCGGACGCAGTACGGAGGATTTCCGGGCAGATTGCCAAAGCTTTGAGTTTGGATGCGAACGAGGTGGCGAACAAGATCCGGCTGAAACGGAGGTTTGTTTGGCTCAAGCGCCGCGTGTCAGCCGAAGAGGTGGAGGCAATCCGTGCGCTGGGGGATCCCAAGCGGACGGCCAATCCGATCCGTGGTCTGCAGATCGAGGGAGAAGGGCAACGCTACTACCCGAACCGTGACCTAGCAGGCCCCCTACTAGGTTTCGTCGCCCCGGACGGGGAAGGGAAGGAGGGCCTGGAGCTACAGATGGAGGAGGAACTACGAGGCCACGCGGAGGAGGTGAAAGGGCTCCGGGACCGGAGTGGGCGTCTGTTGTTCGCCGAGGGAGTGAGCAACGAGAAGGCCCTAGCAGGGCACTCGGTCTACCTCTCCATCGATCAGGGAATCCAGTACATCGCCGAGCAGGAGCTCTCCTCTGCGGTACGAACCTACGAGGCAGTAGGAGGGAGTGTGGTGGTGGTGGATCCGGCTACCGGTGAGCTTCTGGCGATGGCTTCCAACCCCCAATTCAACCCGAATGACTACAGGAAGAGCCCGCCGGAACACTACCATAACCGAGCCATTTACGACCGCTTTGAGCCTGGCTCTACAATGAAGGTCTTCACCGTTGCTGCAGCGCTTGCCGCCCGGACGCTGACCCCAACGCAGCAAATCTACTGTGAGAAAGGCAGTATGGCGATTGATAATGTCGTCATCCACGACACCCACATCAGCGAGTGGTTGACGCCGACGCAGCTCCTTGCGGTTTCGTCGAACATTGGTGCCGCCAAGATCGGCATCGAACTGGGGGAGGCCAAGCTCTACGAAGCGTTCCGCCGCTTTGGCTTCGGAGAACCTACGGGGATTCCCCTCCCAGGGGAGGCAGGAGGCGTGCTCCGCTCTCGGGGGAGGCCCTGGGTGCAGGTAGAAACCGCTGCTGCAAGCTTCGGGCAGGGGGTGAGTGTGACGACGCTTCAGCTTGGTATGGCCATCAGTGCCATCGCCAACGGAGGCAAGCTGATGGAGCCCATCTTGGTGAAGCGTGTGGTGGATGGCCAGGGGAACCTGGTGCGGGAATACACGCCGAGGGTGCGCCGGGAGGTAGTCCCACCCCATGTGGCTCGTACCGTGGCCGAGATGCTGGTAGCGGTCACCGAGGGGGAAGGGACTGGCATTGAGGCAGCCTTCCAGGGGTTCAAGGTTGCGGGAAAAACCGCTACTGCGCAAAAGGTAGACCCTCAGACCGGTCGCTATACCCAGGATCGATTCACCTCCTCTTTCCTCGGTTTTGTCCCTGCGGATCGTCCTCGTATAGCGATTGTGGTGGTCATCGACGAACCTATGGTTTCTCATGCTGGTGGCACGGTGGCGGCTCCCGTCTTTCGTCGCATCGCCGAGTTCTCGCTCCGATATCTTGGAGTGAAGCCCGAGGGCTCTGGCGACGTTTCTCTGGCCAACGTCGGTCGGGAAGCTGCCGCTGCTGCTTCCGGCTCCGCTGCTGCCCCTGGCCCGGGTGTTCCCTGGCGCACCGTTGCTCCGCCGGTAGCGCCGGATCTCCCTGTCATTCCGGTGAACGATGGTCCTTCCGCTACCCTTCCTGTGTTCGTTGGGATGCCTGCCCGGGATGCGCTGCGCACTGCCTATGCCCTGGGGGTCGCTCCCTCGATCCTTGGCTCCGGTGTCGTTGCTCGTCAGGAGCCCTCTCCTGGAACCATCGTTCCTCGGGGTACCGTCGTCCGCCTCTTCCTCGAACCGCCCGGTTGAGCCCCATGCCTCTCCCTGAACCTACCTCACCCCAGCCCTCCGTCTCCCTGGGGGAAATCGCTGCAGCCATCGGTGGGACTGTGGTGGGTTCTCCGGCTATTCCTATCCTCGACGTATTCCAAGACTCCTGTCAGGTTCTCCCTGGCTCTCTGTATGCCGCACGACGGGGACGCCGTGCCGACGGTCACGCCTTCGCTCCGGATGCACTGGCTCGCGGAGCATCTGCCCTTCTTGTCGAGAACGCGGACATCCTCCACGCCCTCGGTGCTCCCGGCATTGTCGTCCCCCAGGTCCACCGGGTGCTCGGACGTGCGGCGCAGGTCGTCCACGGGTATCCCTTCCGGCGTCTCCCGGTCCTCGGCGTTACAGGAACCAATGGGAAGACCACCACCACCAGCCTCACCGTCGCCTTGCTCCGCGCTCAGGGGGTTCGCCCGGCCTTGCTAGGTACCCTCGGCTGCCTTTTCGAACACCACGATCTCGGGGGATCCCACACGACCCCTGCTGCCGATGACATCGCACGCTTCGCTGCGCGCCTCCTTGTGCTTGGGGCTACCTGCCTGGTCATGGAGGTTTCCAGTCATGCTCTGGTGCTCGACCGTGTCGAGGATGTCCCCTTCCAAGTTGCGGGCTTCACCAACCTTAGCCACGACCACCTCGACTTCCACGGAACCATGGAGGCCTACGGGGAAGCGAAGGCCCGCTTGTTCCTTGATCTGCATCCTCGATCCACAGTGATCAATGTAGACGATATGTTTGGTTCCCAGCTCTTTCACCGATCCCTTGGGGAGGTGCTTGGTGTCTCCCGGTTGGGCGATCCGCGGGCGCGGCTCCGGGCCGATCGAGCCGTGTCCGATGCGAGCGGGCTTCGTGCAGAGCTTTCCTTGGGCGACCTTCGCTACCCGCTTCGAGCTCCGCTGGTGGGGGCCCACAACTTGGAGAACCTGCTGGTGGCCCTAGGGCTCGCGATCCAGTACGGTGTGGAGTTGGGGGCACTCGTGGCAGCGCTCCCGTCCCTACCATCGGTCCCTGGACGTCTGGAGCGGTGCAGCGAGGAAGGGGACGATGTGCTGGTTCTGGTTGATTACGCCCACTCACCGGACGCCCTGGCCCGGGTGCTCGCGGCGCTCCGGCCCCTGTGCTCGGGCTCCCTGTGGTGCGTGTTTGGTTGCGGCGGTGACCGAGATCCGCACAAGCGAGGGCCCATGGGGGAGGCAGCGGCGCGGGGAGCGGATCAACTAGTGGTCACCAGTGACAACCCACGCTCGGAAGATCCTGCACGAATCGCCGAGGCGGTGGTGGAGGGAATACGAGCCGTTGGGGGGAAGTGCGAGGTGGAGCTGGACCGGGCTCGCGCTATCGATCTTGCGATTGGTTCAGCAGCCCCCGGTGATGTGGTGCTGATCGCCGGTAAGGGCCATGAGACGTATCAGATCCTTGGCGAGCGGATCCGTCCCTTCGACGACCGAGTGGAGGCTCGTCGCGCTCTTTCTGCCCGAAAGAAACCCTGATGGCTACTCCTATTCCCGAGAACCGCGCCCGTTTTTTTTACCATGAGCTCCTCGTTGCTACCGGCGGTACGGCGATCCAGGGAGGAGACGAGTTCGTGGAAGGGGTTTCCACGGATACTCGTTCGGTAAAACCCGGGAATGTATTTGTCGCGCTTGTAGGAGCGCGCTACGATGGCCACGCCTACGCGGCAGAAGCTGCAGAGCGGGGGGCTCGGGCGGTGGTGGTAGCTCAGGAAGTTTCCGTACCAGCGGGGATTGGGGTGATCCGTGTCAAGGACACACTGGAGGCTCTGGGGGCACTAGGGCGGGCTCACCGACGGCGTTGGAGTGCTCGTGGATCTGCAGGGCGTCGGGTGGTGGGGATCACCGGCTCCGTGGGTAAGACAACGACGCGAGTGGTAACGGCAGCGGTGCTCCAGGCAGCAGGATTCTCGGTGCATGCGTCCCGGGGGAACCTGAACAATGCGGTAGGGATTCCGATGGTGCTTTTGGGTTTGGAGGAGGACCA